>JALHOJ010000002.1:81689-121428 GCA_022843045.1 Phycisphaerales bacterium | reverse complement strand
ACGAGCAGCCCCCACGCGGCAAGCGCGAGCAGGATGACGAGCGGGGGGAGCACGTACTGCGGCAGCAACGTCCAAGGCCACCTCGCCCGCTCGTCGGGGCGACTGGGCACGAGCCAAGTCCACCGCACGCGGGTGGGGTGGCCGGCGTCGTCGAGGGTGCGGTAGAAAGGCATGGCGCGAGAGTGCGAAGGTGCGAGAGTGCGAAAGTGATTCGGGTCGGGGGCTGCTGGAGATATCCTGTGGGATGCAGAGTGCGAGCGTGGATACGCAAGAGAGCGGGAGCGGTGGGCGGGGTGGCGGTGCGCTGGGGGTTGTCGGGGATGGGGCGTTTCTTGCCTGTTCGTGGACGTGGTGTATTGGGATGTACCTCCCGGCAATTCTCCTGCGGGATTACGGGGTCTGGTCGTTTGTGGCGTTTGCCTTGCCCAACTGCATCGGTGCGGCGGCGCTGGCGTGGTGGATTCGCAGCCCGCAGGCAAGCCGGGAGTTTGTGGCGACGCATGCGGGGGCGGTGCGGTGGTTCAGTTACGTGACGATCGCGTTTCAGTGGTTCTTCGCGGCGTGGCTCGTGCGGAATCTGGGGCTGTCGATGTGGACGCTGGGGGCGGTCGTGGCGGGCGTCGCGGTGTACATGTCGCTGCCGGTGCGATTGATGGATGACAAGCCGAGGCGGCTCGTGTCGATTGTGGTATGGCTTGCGTCGGCGGGGTTGCTGGCGGCGTGGGCGATCACGAGCCCCAGCGATGCGACGGTGGCGGGGTTGCCGACGCCGCTGCTGAATGAAGCGACGTTTGCGAACCATCCGGGGAGCCATCTCGCGCCGCTCGCGGCAGTGTGCCTGCTTGGGTTTTCGATGAGTCCGCTGCTGGACGGGACGTTTCACCTGGCGATCCAGCGGAGCAGGTCGCCCAGGGCGGCGTTCGCGCTGGGGTTCCTCCTGCTGTTCGCCGCGATGATCGTGGGGACGCTGTTCTACGGCGCGGCGTTGGTCCGCGATGGCGCGAGCGGAGGCACATCGATCTCGCCTGCGGGCGTCGCGTGGCTGGTGGTGTTTCACATGGCGATGCAGTTGGCCTTCACGCTGGCGGCGCATGAGCGGACGGTGTCGCATGAGTTGGCGGGACTGGCGATGTCGCCGGCGCGTGCGCCGGCGGCAGCGGTGACGGGGGCGACGATTGCGGGCGTGGTGCTCGCGCTGGTGGCAACGCTGTTTTCGGCGAATCTTGCCGCAGTGCCGCCTGCCAAGCCCGGGGATGTCGGGCTGCCCACGCTGACGAACACGGAGTTCATATACCGCGGGTTCATGACGTTCTATGGGGCGGTGGTGCCGCTGTATGTGCTGGGCTGCGCGATGCCCTGGCGCGGGCGGGCGGCGGGGTGGACGATGCAGCGCGGCATGGTGATGCTGACGGGGCTGGTGATCGTTGTGCCCGCGTTCTACATGGGCTTCATCGCGCGATACAGCGCGGCGCTGTGGATCGGCGTGGCGGCGATTGTGATCGTGGGCACGATTGCAGGGCTGCTCCGCGGCCCCAACGAAACGCGCGCTTCAGCAAGCGTCGACGGCCAGTCGCGTTCTTGACGTGAGAATACGAGAGCCTTCCGCTCAGCAGCGGCGGGCCACCAACATCAACCCTGCAACTTCCGCACCTGCCCCACGGTCTGCTTGAGTTGCTTCTGCAACTTCGCCAGCTGGAGCAGCGAGCGCGTCCGCGTCAGCAGTTCCACGCGTTGCACGGGCTTGGAAATGAAGTCATTGGCCCCCACTTCCACTGCCCGCTCGACGTCCGCGACTTCGTTCAGCGCGGTCACCATCAGCACCGGAATGTTCGCCGTGGCGGCGTCGGCTCGCAGCTTCTTGCACACCTGAAAGCCCGACATCTTGGGCATCATGATGTCCAGCAGGATCAGGTCGGGCGGATGCTTGGCGACATCGTCGAGGGCCTCGGGCCCGTCGGCGGCGGTGCGCAGTTCGCAGCCCAGTTCCTCCAGGTAGGCCAGCAGCAGTTCGAGGTTCTGCTCGTGGTCGTCCACCAGCAACACCCGGCAGTCGCTCACATCAATCGAACCGCCCGCGGCGGTGGGTAGATTCGCGGTCATGGGCGATGGTAGCGGCGGCAATCGCAGGTCTGGGTTTGCGAAGAACGTAGACCGAGAACACGGGGATTATAATTAGGAAAGCGGCCTAAACTCTTGTGCTGACGGATTCTGCAAATGGGGACAGTAAAGACAAAATCACGCGGAGCCTGGGAAGATCGATTCCATATCCCCTCTCCAGAGGAGTTGCTCGAGGGCCTGCCGGCAAACGTGCGCGGACGCGTCATGCAGTTGCGGACGCAGCTGGCATCCACCACCGGCGCGCGGGAATACATGCAGTGGCTGGGACCTTGGGGGTGGGTTTTCGTCTATCGCACGCCCAAGTGCAATGGTGTTGCCAAAGCCTACATCGTGCCAGATCCCGATCGACCTCGGGTGTGCCTGCCTGCGGCTGAACACGCGATCGCGGCGGCGGGTGAGAAGGCGATTTCCAAGGCGGCGCGCGAAGTTGTGGCCTCAAGCCCCGCGGTGGATGGCGTGCGATGGGCGGTGTGGGACGTTCAGACCAAGGAAGCGGCTCAGGACGCGATCAAGTTCGCGGCGGCGTGCTGCTCGAAGTGACGCAAATTCAGTTCAGCCGACGCGTTCGGCCTTTTGCTCGCGCGACATCAGGCGGCTGATGGCGTCGATGGGGTCGGTGCCTTCAAAGAGCACAGCGTGCACCGCGGACACGATGGGCAGCTCAACGCGATACTTCTTCGCGAGTTCGAGCACGCCTCGCGTGGTTTCGACGCCTTCGACGACGTGGGGCGTGCTCGCGAGGTAGTCATCGAGCTTGCGGCCCTTGCCCAGCGCCTCGCCACAGCTTCGGTTGCGGCCTTCGGGGCTGAAGCAGGTGGTGGCGAGGTCCCCCACTCCCGAGATTCCGAAGAAAGTCTCGGGCGCGGCGCCCATGGCGGTGCCGAGGCGGACGATCTCGGCAAGTCCTCGCGCGAGCAGCGCGCTCTTGGCGTTGTTGCCGGCTTGGAGGCCGTCGCAGATGCCGGCGGCGATGGCGATGACGTTCTTGACGGCTCCGGCGAGTTCGACGCCCAGAACGTCGGAGTTCGTGTAGATGCGCAGCCAGGACGTGGCGAACGTCTGCTGAACCTGCCTCGAAAACACTTCGTCATCACTCGCGGCGATCATCGCGGCGGGGAGGCGCTTGGCCAGTTCGGTGGCGATGGTCGGGCCGCTGAGGGTTGCGATCGGGCGGGGCGGCGCGTCGGGGTGATCGACGCCGCTCGTGCGAAGCGCGTCGGCGATGACTTGCGTGGGTCGGAGCAGCGTGGTGGTCTCGATGCCCTTGGCGACGCAGACGACGCCCGCGTGTTTGGCGGTGTGCTTGCCGATAGCTTGCCAGACGGCTCGGGAATACTGCACGGGGATCGCCGAGACGATGAGGTCGGCTTGCGAGAGGTCCTGGGGCTTGGCCGTGCAGGCGACGGAGGCGGGGAGGACGAAACCAGGCAGGCGATTGCTGCGCCGAGATTGCGCGAGGCTATCGATTTCCTTGGCGTCATGGCCCCAGAGCACCACCCGGGTTCGCTCCGCGAGCAGGCCCGCACAGACCAGTCCCATTTGACCGGGTCCAAGGATGGCGACACAACCGGGGCGAAGGGCGGGAGACGGATTGATAGGTGAATCGGACTGTCCCATGCGTTGCTCGAACCGTCACCCGATGACCCCACCCTCAGACCCAACCTTGCGTGAACCGAACAGGATCGGGCCGCGTATGGAGTGGCTCCGTTGGAGGCATCGTACTCGCTTGCTGGCTGATGGGCGGTGACGAGTTCGATCGCCGTTCGTGCGGGGCGGCACGGCCTCGCGTAGACTTGTTTTCAATCGTTGGACCTGTTCGATGCTCTCTCCGGTCGCCCATTCTGCGGCGGCTTGTCAAGGACCCGACTTCGTATGCACCAGTCACAGATTCTGCGTCACGCCGGGCATGATCACGCCGGTCACAATCACAACGCCACTCCTGCCGGGGGCGTGGCCAAGGTTGTCCCGTTGCCGGTCGCCGCGGCGACGGTGGGCAAGGTGGTCGCGGACGCGACCAAGCCACACGAGCACGTCCGTGACGATCGCGGCAACATTGTGTGCTGCTCGCACCATGAGATTCAGATCGAGCGGTACATCAAGTGGAGCCTGGTGGGCGGCGTCCTGGTGCTGGCGACCGTGGTGATGAAACTGCTGGACCTGAACAAGGACGTGGCGGACTTCCCCGCGATGATCGGGGCGATCCTGCTGGGCTTCCCGTTGTTCCTGGCGGCGTGGGAAGAACTCAAGCAGAAGCGGGCGAGCAGCAGCACGCTGGCGGCGCTGGCGATTCTCGCGGGGCTTGCGGTGGGCGAGTACGTCACGATCGGTATTCTCGCGTTCATCCTCGTGCTCTTCGGCCAATTGGTCCGTCGCAGCGCAAGCGGGGCGCAGCGGGCGATTGAGCAACTGGTTCGCCTGACGCCCGATCGGGCTCGGCAGGTGCTCAACGGTCAGGAAGTCGACGTCGGCATCGCGTCGATCAAGATCGGCGACATCGTGCGGGTGCGGCCTGGCGAGAACCTGCCCGTGGACGGCAAGATCGTTGCCGGTCGGACGACGCTCAACGAAGCCAGCCTGACGGGCGAAGCCGCGCCAGTGGAGAAGACCGGCAACGACATGGTGTACGCGGGTACGACCAACCTGACGGGCGGCATCGACATTCAGGTGACGACCGTCGGCCAGGACACCACCATCGGCAAGGTGACGCAGCTGATCCGTCAGGCGGAGCAGAGCCGCACGCCTCGCCAGATGCTGATCGAACAAGTCGCGAAGTTCTTTGTGCCCATCGTGCTGGCGACGGCGGCGGTGACGGCGTTCTTGATGAGCAAGTCAGACAGCGAAGCCATCCGCGCCTCGGCGGCGACGACGGCGGTGACGGTGCTGGTGGTCGCGTGCCCCAGCGCGTTGCTGCTTGCCAGCCCCAGCGCGATGCTCGCGGCATTCGCCGCCGCCGCGCGATTGGGCATCCTGATCAAGCAGCCCACGTACCTCGAGGCCGCGGGCAACATCACGGCGGTGGTGCTCGACAAGACCGGCACGATCACAACCGGCAAGTTCCAGGTGACGCGCCTCGCGCCCGCGCCGGGCATTGAGGGAGCAGACCTGCTGGCCGCGGCGGCGATGGGCGAACAGCACAGCAACCACCCGCTGGCGCAGAGCATTCTGAACACCGCCAAGGCGGCCCGGATCACGCTGGACGGCAGCAGCGACTACGAAGAAATCCACGGGCGTGGCGTGAAGGCACGCACGAGCCTGGGCGAAATTCTGGTCGGTCGGGCGAGCTGGCTGGCGGAAGTCAATCCGCATGTCAAGGACGTGCTGCCCGCCGTTGAGGGCAAGATCGAGGGCATGACGGGCGTGCACGTGATGCGCAACGGGCAGTACCTCGGGGCCGTGGGCCTTGAGGACACGATCCGCCCCAACACCCGCAACGTCGTGCAGAAGCTCCGCGAACTGGGCGTGCGATACGTGAGCATCTTCACGGGCGACCGCCTCAGCGTCGCGAAGCGCGTGGGCCAGGCCGTCAACGTGGATGCGATTGAGGCCGAGTGCCTGCCCGAAGAGAAGCACCAGCAGATTCAGGCGATGGTCAAGAGCGGCTATCGCACCATGATGGTCGGCGACGGCATCAACGACGGACCCAGCCTTGCCAGCGCGGACGTTGGCATCGCCATGGGCCTCTCGGGCAGCGACATCGCGGCCAACTCCGCGGGCGTGGCGCTCATGAACGACGACCTGTCGCGCGTGCCGTTCCTAATCGAACTGGCTCGCCGGACCAAGGCCATCACGGCTCAGAACATTGTCATCAGCGTGCTGATCGCGGTGGTCGGCCTCGTGCTTGCCATCACCGGCGCGGGCCGCGTGGGCGAGTTGGCCCTGCCGCTCGCGGCGTTGTACCACTTCGTGGGCGACGTCTTCGTGCTGGCCAACAGCTTCCGGCTGTTCCGGTTTGGCGAAGACTTCGCGGACGCCGAGAAGCCCAGCGAGGCAGGCTTGCCCCGCCGTGCGGCGAGCATGCGTGGGTTGTCGGCTCAGCCGGCGTGAGTGTGGTTTTCAAGTTGATTGCGAGAGGCCGGGCCGAAGGGTCCGGCCTTTTTTCTGGTGTGTTTCATAAGCGAATCGACGCAACGGCGGCCCTACTCTTGAGCGTGTCGAAGAAGCGTCGAACGTTGGTCTTGGTCGGCCCGGAAGGACGTGCGCCCGGGGAGAACGCGCCGCTGGGGAAGCTGCGCGAGGTGCGGGACCTTTTCGCGAATTACAACACGATGACCGACGGCAGCCCCACAGAGGGCCAGCCGCTGATCCGCCTTCACGGGCCGGGCATCGCGATTGAATTGAGCACCAGCAACGATCCGGTGACGCAGGCGATGTGCCACATCACCGACGAGACGATCGCCTGGGGCGTGCTCGAGCGGGTCTGCAGGGCGACCAAGTGGCGGCTGATGGATATGGAAACCGGGCGGTTGATGGGGTGGTAGGACTTCGCTTCGCGAGCGATCAGCGGCCGACAAACAGCCGATCCGCGTTGTACTCGGGCAGCTTCGGGATCGCCTTGATCTTGCGGGCCGTGGTCTCGATGTCGTAGGACAGTCGCACGAACTCGACGCGGTCGGGGTGGAGGATTGCGTAGCTGGCGCGGGGGTCGCCGTCGCGGGGCTGGCCGACGCTGCCCACGTTGATCACGGCCTTTTCGCCTTCCTGGAAGCGGTAGCCATGCTCGCCCAGTTCACCGGGCGGGTAGAAGTCGGGCTCGTCGGTGAAGACGCCCGGCACGTGGGTGTGGCCCACGATGCAGATGTGCGGGATGCGGTCAAACACGCTTTCCATCTTGTCGGCGTTGTTGGTGGCGTCTTCGGGGAAGATGTATTCGTTGATGGGCTTGCGCGGGGAGCCGTGCACGGCGAGCAGCGGCACGCGGGGGCCGTCGGCGGGGATTTCCGCGCCGCTGGCATTGGAGACGGGCTCGGCGCCGTCGGGCCCGATGCGCTCGGCGACGCGGACCTTGAGCTGGTTCAGGAACTTGTACCGCTCGGTCCGGCGGGCCTCATCGGGCTCGAGATCGAACATCTCGCGGGTCCAGAAGGCGGCCATCTCTGCGGCGGGGTTGAAGTTGGTGGGTTCGTAGAGCACGCCATAGTCGTGGTTGCCCATCAGGCTCCAGGCGCAGCGCTGGCGGACGAGGTCGACGCACTCGAGCGGATCGGGGCCATAGCCCACGGTGTCGCCCAGGCAGATGATGCGTTTGACGCCCCGGGCGTCAATGTCCGCGAGGACGGCGCGGAGGGCCGAAGCGTTGGCATGGACATCACTGATCACGGCTGTAGGCACGGTTGAGATTCCTTCGATGCACTCGGCTTGAACGGACCGTCGGACCCCGGGGGGAGGCGGCGATGGCCTTGGTTGTTCGGGAGGGAGTTGATCCCACAGATGTATAAGCGTTGTCTGTCCTCCCCAACGCTCGCCTAATTCTGACCAAACCAAGTTTTCCAGACTTCCAGCATGACCCGAGCGTTGATTCTAGTGCATGCCCGGGTCGTTCGCGAGCCAATCGCAAGGAACCTCCCACGTGCGGACATATGTGGGCATGGACTCCCAGTGTGTGGGGCGTCCGGCGGTTTCCTTCTTCGAAAGGCCTTTATGCGTATCAGCGTTTTGCTTGTGTGCTTGGCGAGCGCGGGTGTTGGAGTATCGGCGGCCCACGCCGCTTTGACGGGATCGGCAACGGCCACTCCCACCAATCTCGGGGCCGGCCAATGGGGGTATTCCATTCAGGCTCAGAACTCTGGTGACACGACGATCGGCACGCTGTGGTTTGGCTGGGTGCCTGGCAAGAACTTCATGGGCTCCGCGCCTGCGAACATCACGGCTCCGGCGGACTGGAACATCCTCGTCACCCACGGGGGCGCGACCGACGGGTGGGGGATTCGCTGGACGGCCGCCAACGCAGCGGCGCGGATTGCGCCCGGGGCTTCGCTTGCCGGGTTCGGGTTTGAAACCGCTCAAACTCCTACGGCCTTGATCGCCAATTCGCCGTTCTATCCCGACACCCCCACCACCACATCGTTCTTCTACATCGGCAACGCCTTTGGCGATCCGGGGATGCAGTTTGTCGTGAATGTCGTGCCGGCCCCGGCAGGCGCGGCGGTGCTGATGGGCGGGGTGGCGTTGCTGGGGCGGCGTCGTCGGGCTTGATGGAGTTTTTCGCGAGGACCTCGCTCGGAAGGGCGAGGGCGGGGGGCGGTCGAGTTTCGACACCCCACCGTGGGCGGAACAAGTTGGTGGTGATGCGTCGGTGCACGCTCTTCCCGGCTACCTAAACGCGTTCCATCGTTTCGCCCGCGGCTCTTTGTGAGCGTCGTATCGTTATCCAGGATGAGCGTGGCGGATCACCCGGACGGTGCGCTCTGGAGGCTCGTGCACGAACACGCAGACAAGTCCGATGGTGCGACCGCGCGCGACTTCGCGCCGCGAGTGTCGCAACGCGCGGAGTTTGAGCGGCTGTTTGCGGACGTTCGACCAAAGCTGTGGCTGATCGCCGCGGCTATCACCACGGATCGAGCCGAGGCGGACGACATCGTGCAGGAGTCGGCGATCATCGGGCTCGCCAAGTTCGATCAGTTTCTTGCGGGGACGAGTTTCGATCACTGGATGGGCCAGATCACGCGCAATCTCGCACGCAACGCGGCCCGGAGCGCCGATCGCAGGCAACGGCTGCATCGCACGGCTTCGCGAGGCGAGGAAGGGCAATGGGGCGCGTCGCTCACGGGGCATGGCAGACTGCCCGAACGGGTGGTGCAGGGATTGGAAAGCCTCGAAGAAGATGCCCGCGCGTGCCTGCTGCTGCGAACCGTGGGTGGCCACACATACAGGGAAATCGCGACGATTACCGGGCTTCCGGAGGGCACGGCAATGAGCCATGTACACCGATCTCGCCAGCGACTTCGGGCGATGATGGACGGGGGCGATGGGAGAGGCGGGATTGCTGACGTTGGGCCCGGAGAAATATCGATTGCGCAGAGTCGTTTGTCAGTTTCCGACGGATCGCGAGAGGAAGTGATTGGTTGAGCGAAACTCGTGGACCATCTCGAATCGAGCAGCAAGGCCCCACGCCCGCGGGCGAGAGCGACACGCTGGACCTGTACCTCGACGGACTGCTCTCGGGCGATGCTTTGCGGACGTTTGAGGCTCGCGTCGCGGCCGACCCGGCGCTGCAGCGCGCGGTGGCGGCGCAGCGGGCGATCGACCAAAGTCTGCGAAGCGAGTTTGCCCCCATCGTTGCGAGCGGCATCGCGCCCGCAACCTCCGTTCCTGCCGCCCTTCCGTTCGAAGCGCGGTCGTCTGCTGTTTCACGCCTGCCCATGCTGCGGATCGCCGCGGTCATTGCGCTGCTCGTGTGCGGCGCGATCGCGTACACGATGAGTAGGCCCCTGAGCCCGCTGGTCAGCACGTATCGCGCGACGGTCGCCGCGGGATTCGTGCCGGAGGTGGTGTGCACCACCGATGAACAGTTTGCCGAGTGGACCGGCAAAGCCATGAACGTGCGTCTGGTGCCGAAGGCTCTGCCTGCGTCGATTCAGCTTGTCGGTTGGTCGCGTAGCACGGTGATGAGCAGCTACACGGGTGTGCTGCTGGCCAAGGTGGACGGCCGCGAGGTACTGGTGTTCATGGAGGGCACGCGCTTGGGCAAGAAGGCCCCGCTCGCGCTCCAGGGCCGCACCGACGGGCTGTACCAGTTTGAGTCGGTGGTGCCGACGGCGTTTGGCCCGCTGCGGCTGATTGAAGTGACGCCCTTTGACCGCCCGCAATTGGCTCCGCGGATCGCTCTGGCGGAGTAGCGTGTTCGGTTCCTGTCGCTTTCGGCTTTCCTATCATCGCGTCTTGCCCCGACCAACGCACGGTCGGGGCCTTTTGTTCTGATCGCCCGTCTTGTTGCCAGTTCGGAGACGCATCCATGGAAGCCGGCATCGTCGGTCTGCCCAACGTGGGCAAGTCCACCCTCTTCAACGCTCTCACCAACGCGAACATCCTCGCGGCCAATTACCCCTTCGCCACGATCGAGCCCAACGTGGGCGTGGTGCCGATTCCGGATCCGCGGCTTGAGTTGATCACCAAGTACATTCCGCCGCAGAAGTTGGTGCCGGCGGTGCTGCGATTGGTGGACATCGCGGGAATCGTGAAGGGCGCGAGCGAGGGCGAAGGGCTGGGCAACAAGTTCCTGTCGCACATCCGCGAGGTGGATGCGATTCTGCAGGTGGTGCGGTGCTTCACCAAGGCGCCGGGCGGCGAGGAAATCCTGCACGTCGCGGGATCGGTCGATCCGCTTCGCGACATGGAAGACATCGCGACGGAGCTCATCCTCGCGGACTTGCAGACCGTCGACGGGGCCATCGGGAAGGCCGAGCGAGCCGCCAAGAGCGGCAAGCCCGAGGACATCGCGCGGTACAACGTGCTCAAGGCCCTCAAGCCCGCGTTGGAGGCCGGCAAGCCCGCACGCAGCGTGAAGATCGACGAGCCCGAACAGCAGAAGCAGCTCAAGCAGTTGGGCCTCATCACAGTCAAGAAAGTTCTGTACGTCATGAACGTCGACGAGGATGACCTCGAGGGCAAGAGCGCGATGGCGATGGCCGTCCGCAAGCGTGCGGCGGAGGAACACGCCGAATGCGTGCCGGTGTGCGCGAAGATCGAGGCCGAGCTCTCACAATTGCCCGCTGCCGAGCGTCAGGAAATGCTCGAAGCGCTGGGCCTCAAGGAACCAGCGCTCGCCGCGGTCGCGCACGCGACGTACAAGCTGCTGGACCTGCAGAGTTACTTCACGGCGGGCGAGAAGGAAGTCCGGGCATGGACGATCCCCGTCGGCGCAACCGCTCCGCAGGCGGCGGGCGTCATTCATACCGACTTTGAGAAGGGCTTCATCCGCGCCGAGGTGTACACGGTCGCAGACCTCGAGAAGTTCAAGACGGAGAAGGCGATCAAGGAGGCGGGGAAGATGCGGGTTGAAGGCAAGGAGTATGTGATGAAGGATGGGGACGTGTGTCACTTCTTATTCAATGTGTGAACAAGAGCATCACGCCAGCAGCCAAGCGGCGCCTACAACCGCGGCCGCCGCGTACGCGCCAGCCGCGAGGTCGTCGAGCAGAATGCCCCAGCCACCCGCTACCCGCTGCAGGGCACCGGCGGGCCACGGCTTGAAGATGTCGAAGATGCGGAACGCAAAGAACGCGGCGGCGAGCCACGCGGCGGCCGTTTGCCAGGATTGGAACGACGCCGGCACAATGGCTAGGGCGAGGAGGGGCAGGCATTGGCCGGCAGTTTCGTCCGCGACGACTTCGGCAGGGTCGTGGCCGAAAACCGCTTCGGCGGCAGCCCCTTGCACAATGCACGCCGCGCTGAAGACCAAACAAATGCAAGAGAACGTTGCCAGGTAGACCGCGAGGGCGATGGCGTGGCCTTGATCACCTGCGGCTGCGGCGATGCCGCGGGCGGGTGCGTCTGGAGCCACGGGTGTCGCACCCATCAGCCAGAGCAGGGCGGCGATCGCGACGGGGGGCATGCTGCCCCAAGTGCCGGAGGCCGGACGCATGTGGCCCAGGCCGAAGACCGTGATGAGCGGGAGTCGTGGTCGCACGCGG
This sequence comes from Phycisphaerales bacterium, assembly GCA_022843045.1. Classification (GTDB taxonomy): domain Bacteria; phylum Planctomycetota; class Phycisphaerae; order Phycisphaerales; family UBA1924; genus BJHL01. Next base: position 109,681 of record JALHOJ010000002.1, on the reverse strand, counting down.
GGGATCATTGGCGGGCCCTGCGAGGCCCGAAGCGAGCGTGACGGTGCACTACAGCATTTTCATGCCGCGGGTGACGTAGGGGATGCCACTGATGACGGTCACGATGACGGTGAGCCACGCAATGCTGTCGATTGTGATGCGGCCCCAGGTGCCGTGCTGGACATTGGTGATGCCAAGGAGGATGAGGATGGCGGGAATGGCGCAGGCCTGAACGATCATCTTGGCCTTGCCTGTCGCGCTGGCGGAGAAGTCCTTTCCTTCTCCTTCGAGCATGCCCCGGATCGTGGTGACGAGCAATTCGCGCGAGAGGACGACGACGACCATCCAGGTGTGGATGCCACTGACTTGCAGGTCCTTGGGGCCGCCCGTGTCATAGGCAAAGTTGGGCCCCGCGAGCATCATGAAAGCGCCGAGGACGAGGATCTTGTCGGCAAATGGATCCATGACGCGGCCAAACTTGCTGACGACGTTCCAACGGCGGGCGAGCGGACCGTCGACGGCGTCGGTCAGGGCGGCGAGACCGAACAGGGCTGCGCCCACGAGGTAGGCCCAGACCGGGTGCGTGGGCTTCACGATCAGTTGCGCAGTGGGATACGTCCAGACGCTGAGCAGCAGGAAGAAGGCGATCGCGATCACCAGGCGCAGTCCGGTCAGCGCGTTGGGCAGCGACCGCTTGTAGGCGGGGAGCAGGTTGCTCGCGGGCGCCGAGGGGCTGTTCGCGTGGGCGGACATGAGCAAGGGTAGCGGCGCGAAGTCGCGGGCGGGCGCGCTGATTGACCGGGCTCACGAGGCACTGGCAGGTTGGGGCGTTTCAGCGCGGGCTTGCACAGGCAGTTCGACGATCATCCGCGTGCCCTCTTTCCACACGCTTTCGACCTGGATCGTGCCGCCCAGGGCCTTCAGGGCGTGCTTGACGATGGCAAGGCCCAGGCCCGTGCCGCGGCGGGCGGTGAAACCGGCGCGGCTGGGGTCGACCTGGTAAAAGCGCTCGAACACTCGCTGCTGGTGACCCAATGGGATGCCCACGCCCCTGTCGATCACCTCAATCCGCACGCCCTCGCGACGCGACGGGGAAGCGGGCGAGGCGAGATCGATTGCGTCGACGCGGACGCGCACGGGCGTGCCTTCATACGCAAACTTGGTGGCGTTGTCGATGAGGTTGCGCAGGACCAGGGTGAGAAGCTTGCGGTCCGAGTCGATCGTGTCGATGCCCCCCGCGAACTCTGGAACAACTTCGAGGTGCCGCTCAGCGCACACGCCCGCGAAGGACTCGGTCAGTGAGTCGATCGTTTCGCGGAGGGACACAGGCTCGATGATCACGGGCGCGTCGGGAGATTCGAGGCGAGAGAGGTCCAGCAGGTCGCGCACCATTTCTTCGAGGCGGGCGACGTTCCCCGAGATCATGCGGGCGAGCCGCTCGCGCATGGGCGGTTCGTCCCATGCACCGTCGGCGAGGGTTTCAACAGCGGCGCGAATGCTCGACAGGGGCGTTCGGAGCTCGTGACTGGCGTTGGCGACGAAGTCGGTCTTGAGTTGCACGGCGAGCGCGAGATCGGTCACATCGCGAAGCGTCAGGACCGCGCCGCGGGCCTGTGAACTCTCGCCCCGCTGGCTCACGAGTTGGAGCGCCAGAGGAGCGGCGATCACCTGAAAAATCTTGAGTCCCTCCGGGCGAGAAAGCCGGACCTGGGCCACGCGAGTCTCGCCCGCGAGAGCCGCGGCGTGCTGGCCGATCACCTCGGCGTGCGTGAACAGATCTTCGATCGAGCGGCCAACGAGCGATGGTCGCGAAAAGAACGAGCCCGCAGCGGTGTTGGCGATCACCACCTTGCCGGCGGTGTCGGTCACGAACGAGGGAGATCGACCGGCGTCGTAGATGGAGCGAAGATTGGCCTTGTCCGCGGCGGCCTGGGCGGCGCGGGTGGCGAGGGGACTGCTGGCGCGTTCGAGGGACTCAACAAGCCAAGCGGCCCGATCGCGGGCGTCGCCCTCGCGACGCTGCGGCGCAGGCTCGCCCAGAGCGTTCCAGAGCCCCGTCACGATGGCGTCCAGGTTGTTCATCCACGCGGCCCGCTCTCGGGCGACAAACGCGAAGTAAGCCCACGTCGCAACGCCCGCCGCAATGCCCGCGATGCTGAGGACCAGAGCCGATTCCACGCCCGCGGCGATCAGGCCCGCAGCGATCATCGCGGGGAGCCAGATCAGCATGATGCAGGTCAGGTCATGCCGGGTGACGCGGCGCATGGGGGATTGTACGAGCGGGCTCGATGGCTGCGCTCCCGGGGCCGAGAAAGCCCAGAGACTCACGGGTTGGAAGCCCCTGTCACTTCAGTTGCGGGCTATCGCGCACCGGCGTCGGCAAGGGGTGTGACGGGCGTCGCGGGATCGCGGACCAGTTGCTCGGTAACGGCGGCGGGCTTGGTCACGGTGCCGGCCTTCGAGGCTTGCTGCATCAGATCGCCCGCGAAGATGGCGAGGGCGACCACGCCGCCAGCGGAGACCAGACCCGCGACGCGGCGGCCGCGATAGGGAGTGAAGACGGGGCGCTCGACGCTGGCGTCGGCGGTTTCCGTGAGCGGAAGGAACGCGAGGCGGAGGTAGTAGAACGCAGCGATCGCCGAGTTGATGCCCAGCACCACGACGAGGACGATTTCGCCCGCGTTGATCGCGCTGGTAAAGAGCGGCAGCTTGCCGAAGAAGCCCAGCAGGGGCGGCAGGCCCAACAGGCTCAGACTGCAGATGACCAAGGACCAGCCCGCGACGGGGTGCGTCGCGCACAGGCCACGGATGTCGTCAAACGAATCGATCTCACGAGGCTCTTCGCTGCCCTTGCGACGTTCGAGCGCGGCGATCGCGGCGAAGGCGCCGACGTTCATCACGCCGTAGGCCAGCAGGTAGAACAACACGGCGGAGACGCCGTTCTGCGTGAACGAGCCGTCGCCGGGTCCTGCGATCAGGCCCACGAGCATGTAGCCGCTGTGTGCGATGCTGGAGTACGCAAGCGTGCGCTTCACGCTGGATTGCAGGATCGCGAGGACGTTGCCGACTGTCATGGTGAGGGCGGCGATCACCCACAGCATGAGTCGCACGGGCTCGGGCAGGTGCGTGCCCCAGGGGGACTGGGTGATTGCGCCGGAAACGCTGGCAAGGCCCGCGTTGTCGGCCGCGACGACTGCGCCAGGCTCGTAGTTCCACCCGAAGGTCGAGCAGATGAGCAGCAGACCCAGGAAGCCCGCCGTCTTGGGCACGAAGGCCAGGAACGCCGACACCTGCGACGCACCACCCTGGTACACGTCGGGCGTGTAGAAGTGCATCGGCACGGCGGCGATCTTGAAGCCCAGACCCAGGATCGACATCATGATGCCCACGAGAGCGATGGCGTTGATGCCGCGCTCGTGAAAGTGGGCGGCCATTTCGTTGAAGTTGGTGGTGCCGGTGCCGCCATAGAGCAGGGCGAAGCCGAAGAGGAACACGGCGGCGCCCATCGCGCCCAGGAAGAAGTACTTGACGCCCGCCTCGCGGCTTTGGTTGCGCGAGGTGGAGATGGCAACCATGATGTACGTCGGCAGGCTCGTAAGTTCGAGCGCGAGGAAGAGCCAGATGAGATCATCCGCACCCGCACAGAGCATGAGGCCCGTGAGCGAGAACAGGAAGAAGGCCCAGAACTCGGCCCGGTTCATGCGGAGCGCGTCGTACGTGCGTGCCCCCTTCGCGATGGCTTCTTCTTCGAGGCGATCGACCGTGCCCGAGAGCAGGGGCAGCATCATGATGCCCACAATCGCGATCAGGCACTTGGCAAAGGGGACCATCTCAGGCAGGAGCAGTTGACCGCTCTTGGCGGTGACCGGCTCGCTGAAGACGGTGCCGCTGAAAGGGCAGGCGGCTTGAGTCAGATGGGGCGTCGAGGCGGCCGAGAGGAACAGGGCCACGAGCAGGCCAGCCCCGGCGATCCAGACCGCAAGCTTGCGGGTTCCCAGGTGCTTGGAAAGGCCCACGACCATCACGAGGCATGTCGTGGCGAACAGGGCAATCTCGGGCCAGAGGAAGGAGAGGCGTTCGATCACTGGCGGGCCTCCTGAGCGTTGTTGCTGATGCCCGCCGCGTTGGAGTGGACGACGCCTTCGGGCGTGGCCTTGGGCGGACGCGTGGGCAGGCCCTCACGCTCGCGCTCGATGAGCGCGGCGGTCTGCTGCACTGGGGTTTCGATGATCTTGAGCATGGGCGTGGGATAGACGCCCAGCAGGAAGCAGAGCGCGGCAAGGGGCGCGAGGGTGATGATCTCGCGGGCGTTGAGGTCGGTGGAGAGCCCGCCTTGGGCGTGCTTGTCGCCCTCGTGATGGTGGTTGTGGTCGTGCCCCGCGGGCTCGCGCAGCTTGCCCCAGACGATCTGGCCGACCATGTACAGAAGGTACATCGCGGCGATGATCACGCCCGTGCCGGCGATGATGGCGAACCAGGGCCCCAGGTTGCCATGCGTCACGCCCACGGGGCGGACGTCGGTGAGCGAACCCCAGAGGTTGCTGCTGCCCCAGGCGCTGCTGGCCTGGAACGTGCCCATCATGCACATGAACTCGCTCACAAACCCGTTCAAACCGGGCAGACCCACGCTGGCCATCGCGAAGAAGACCATAAACGTGGACCAGACGGGCATCTTGGCCCCAAGGCCGCCCAGTTCCTTCATGCTGCGGGTGTGGTAGCGTTCGTAGATCATCCCGATCAGCAGGAACAACGCGCCGGTCGAGAGGCCGTGGTTGATCATGTACGTCACACTGCCGGCGATGCCCGTGTGATTCAGCGCGAACATGCCCAGCATGCAGAAGCCAAGGTGCGCGACCGACGAGTACGCGACCAGCTTCTTGATGTCAGTCTGGACCCAGCAGATCAGGCCGCCATAGATGATGCCGATGATGCAGAGCACGGCGAGGAAAGGGGCGTACTCAACGACGGCCATCGGGACGAACGGAAGCACGAAGCGGTAGATCGCATAGGTGCCCAGCTTCAGCAACACGCCCGCGAGCACAACCGAACCGGCGGTCGGGGCCTCAGTGTGCGCCAGAGGCAGCCATGTGTGGACGGGGAAGAGCGGCACCTTCACAGCAAAGCCCGCCATCATCGCGAGCAGCAGCCAAGACTGCGTACCCAAGGGCAGTTCGCGGGCGGTGCTGGCGAGAGCAGCGATGTCGAAGGTCCAGGAACGGCCCGGCATCGCGGCGTGCTGGCTGGCGATGTACACCAAACCGGCGAGAGCGATGACGCTGCCCGTGAAGGTGTAGAGGAAGAACTTGATCGACGCCTTCTTGCGGTTGGTGCTGCCGTACAGGCTGATCAGGATGAACATCGGCACCAGCGTGAACTCGAAGCAGATGTAGAAGAGAATCAGATCGCGCGAGCAGAAGACGCCCAGCATGGCTGCCTGCAGCACGAGCATCCAGGCGTGGAAGGTCTTGATGCGGTCTGTGATGGCGGTCCAGCTGGCGAGGATGCAGATCGGGCCAAGCAGGCCGGTCAACAGGATGAGCAGCAGGGAGATGGAATCAATGCCGACGCTGAGCGACAGGCCAAGCTGCGGCAGCCACGCGACGGACTTGGCGAACTGAAAGGTCGCGGTGTCGGCGGTGTCGAAGCGGCCGGCGATCACCAGCGTCAGGGCGAAGGTCAGGAGCATCCCGGCCAACGCCACCACACGCGACTGGGCGGCGGGCAAAACCACGACGCCCAGGGCGAAGACCAAGGGCAGGAGGATGAGTGCGAACAGTTCCATGCGGGTTCTCGAATCAGACGGGAACTTGAATCACCACAAAGACACCAAGAGCAAGAAGAAGACAGAAAGCCAACAGACCTGAACTGAGACGACACAAGGTCTCTCTTCTTTGTGACCTTTGTGCCTTTGTGGTGAACTCTCTTTAACTGGTCAGCACGAACACAAGTACCAGCAGCACCGCGACGCCCCCCGCCATCCCGATCGCGTACCCATGAATCTCGCCCGATTGGGTCGGACGCAGGGCCTTGCCGATCCAGCGCGGGATCGCGCCACAGAGGTTGACGATGCCGTCGACGATGTACTGGTCGATCAGGTGGAAGATGTGGCTCAGGACATGCAAGGGCTTGACGATGATGGCGTCGTAGATTTCGTCCACGTACCACTTGTTCCGAGCGACCTTGGTGATCGGGCCGAACAGGTTGATGAGGCCGTCCGCCCGGCTCTTCTCCGCGATCACGCGGTTGCCGATGAACAGGCCCTGCCAGCCCTTGGGCCCGTGCAGGAACGCTGCGATCAGGATGCCGATCAGGCCCACGCCCGCGCTGACGTAGTACATCAGCTTGTGCGCGTCCTGGCCAAAGAACGCCGCCGGCTCATGCGGCTGGCCCATGTGCGTCGCGGTCTTGCCAAACTCTGGCGAAGCGAAGTGCGCACTGCTGGGGTGGATCATGCTGCCGACCCAGCCGCCATGCTCAGCGCCGGGGCCGGCGGTCTTCATGAAGTACAACCCCGCCGCGAGAATGCTGCAGAGCATGCACGCGAGGATCGCCGCCTTCATCGCCCAGCCGGGCGGATGCGGATCGAATTCTTCGGTGGTGGGATCGAAGTCAATGCGGGTCTGGAGGCGGCGATCGGCAACCGAGCCCGCGCCGTGGTCGTGCGCGTGACCGTGATCGTGGCTGTGATCATGGCCATGCCCGTGGCCGTGACCATGGCCGTGTTCCTTGTGCCATTGCTCGAGGTTGGTTCCCTTGGGGTGCCGCCCCAGATCAAGCAGTTCGGCGTCGTCGCCCGGGTTGAACTCCTTGGGGCCGGTGTAGACGCGGAAGAAGGTTCGGAAGGTGTAGTACGCCGTCATCCCGGCGGTGATGAGCAGGATCCACGCGACGATCTGGGCCCCGCCGATCATCGTCGAGGGCGTCGTGAAGCCCTGGGCGAGAATCATGTCCTTGCTGAAGAACCCGGCGGTGAAAGGCACGCCCGAAAGATTGATCGAACCGATCAACATCGCGATGCCGACCAGACCAAACCCGCGCATCCACGCGACGCCCGACAAGCGACGCAGGTCCAGCTGACCGCCAAACCCGTGCATGACGGCGCCGACGCCCAGGAAGAGCGTGGCCTTGAAGAACGCGTGCGTAAAGGTGTGGAACGCGGCGCCTGTGGGGCTGAGCAACCCCAGCCCCGCGAACATGAAGCCAAGTTGGCTGATGGTCGAGTAACCCATCACGCGCTTGATGTCGAAGATCGCCATTTCAATCGTCGCGGCCCAGAAGGCGGTGATCGCTCCGCACCAGGCGACGAGCGTGAGGATCGTCAGCGCAGGATCAATCGTGTACACAGGGTACAGGCGGGCAATCAGGAAGACGCCCGCCGTGACCATCGTCGCGGCGTGGATCAACGCCGAAACGGGCGTGGGACCTTCCATGGCGTCGGGCAGCCACACGTAGAAGAACAACTGGGCCGACTTGCCAAACGCGCCAGCGGTCAAGAGCAAGGGCAGCACGATGCCGGCCCAGGTGTTGACAGAGAGCAGGTTGCCCGCCCCATCAGCGTTGGCAGCCACCATCGCGAAGATCTTCGAGTACTCAACCGTGCCGAAGATGCCATACGCGCTGAAGATGGCCATGAGCAGGCCAAGGTCGCCAATGCGGTTGATGATGAACGCCTTCTTGGCGGCGGCGACGGCGGCGGGCTTCTTGTAGAAGTACCCGATCAGCAGGTAAGAGCACAGCCCCACGCCTTCCCAGCCCAGGAACATGAGCAGCAGATTGTCGGCCATCACCAGCACGAGCATGCTGAAGACGAAGAGGCTGAACGCCGCGAAGAACCGGCAGTAGCCCAAGCCAACGTCGTGATTCATGTACTCGCTGGAGTACAGCGCAATCAAAGTCGCAAGGCCCGTCACGAACAGAATCCAGAGGCAGGTGAGGCCATCGATGTAGAACGCGAAGTTGGAGATGAAGGTCTGAGCCTCGGTTGCGCCCCACTGGAAGTGGATCCACTCAAAACCGTGGACGTGCATGGGAGCGCGATCCGCGCCGGTGAAGTAGTTCAGGAACAGGTACAGCGTCAGGCCAAAGCTGGTCGCAAGCGTGCCGATAGTCAGCCACGCCGGGAACTGGTTGCGGACCTTCAGAGCCGCGCACACGCCGTTGAGCAGGAACGCGGCGAACGGCAGCAGTGCGATGGCGAGGACCCACTGCGGGGCCTCCCGCATCGCGCCAGCGCCCCCGGCGTGCCCCTCACCAGCGGCGACCGCCAGCGAGGTCAAGGTTTCGAGCATGGTCAGGTGATGCGTCACGCCTTTGCCGCTCCTTGGGTAGCCCGCCTCTGCGAGGCGGGCGTGAAGATCGATGCTTGGATCAAAAGACCAACTTCAGAAGACCAACTGTTGATGCACGCCGAAAACACTCGCCCGCCATAGAGAGGCGGGCTACCCCGTTACCCCTGCAAGTCCTTCCACTCTTCCGCGTTCAGGCTTTCCTTGCGGCGATACAACAGGACGATGAGGGCCAGGGCCATCGCCGCCTCAGCAGCCGCGACGGTCAGGACGAAGATCACGAAGGTCTGGCCGCTGAAGTCCAGGTGGTAGCGGCCGAAGGCAATCAGAGCGATGCCAGCGGCCTGGAACATCAGTTCCGTGCAGAGGAACATGATGATCAGGTTGCGGCGCGTCAGGAAGCCGATCATGCCCAGCACGAACATGATCGCCGCGACGACCAAGTAGTGCCCAAGCGTCACCTGGCTCATGACTTCGGGAAAACCGGCCTGAGCCAGAGTTGGGACGAACCCGGTGGTGAGGGTGGTCATGTTCATCGGGCCGCCTCCTCAAGGCTGCTGGCGGGCTGCTGCACCAGTTCGATCGGCGACTCGCTGCCCGGATCAAACGATGGATCGGCCTGAGCAAGTTGCGTCACGCGAGCCTTCTTGGCGTCCTCATCAATCTGCACCTGCTTGCGGCTGAGCACGACCGCGCCGAGCATGGCCATCAGCAGAATCACGCCCGCGATTTCGATGGTGCCGGGGTGATCACGCAGGAGATTGAAACCGAGCAACTCGGCGTTGGTGACCCGGAGGTCTTCGGGCCAGGCGTTCTCGCGAACGACCTTGCGTGTGCCGTCCGCAGCGACTTCGCTCAGCGTGCCACCCTTGCCCACACTGCGCTCGAGCACCATCTTGGCACCCGCGGCGGTGGTGAATTCGACAACACCGGCGTTCCAGTCCGTCCGATCGATCACGTCCTTGGGCCCCATCACGCCGTTGGTCTCGAGCAAACGGTCAACCTTGCGGGGCATGTCGGCCAGCAACAGGTCGGGATTCGCCTTAGCCGGCGCGGGCAACGCGCTCGTGCCGCGGAAGAGCATGACAGTGAGCGCCGCCAGCAGCACAAAGCCGATGACGGTCGCCGCGACTGGCTCGTTGGCCCGCGTGTCATAGTCCGCCAGCACGTCTTCCTGGCCCTCTTCGGGCGCCTGCGTCGCGAGCATGATCACGAACAGGTACGTGATCAGGATCGCCCCCGCGTACACGATGATCAGGGCAAACGCCATGAACTCCGCCGAGAGCAGCAGGAACAGGCCCGCGCTCGCCAGCACCGTCATGATGAAGTACAGCGCGGCGTACACAGGCCGCGGATGCGTGATCACGCGCAAGGCCCCACCCAGCCCCACCGCGGCAAACACATAGAAGAACAAATTCGGAATCTTGTCGGGACCGGCCTTGAGCCCCAGGAAGAGCATCAACAGGCCACCCGCCAGACCCGCAACCGCAGCGCCCAGCACTTGGGGGTTGGTCCCGCGTCTTGGAAGGGCCATCACGACCCCAACCGCGCCCACCACGAGCAATCCGAAAAGCAGGTAAGGGTTGATCATCGTTGCAAACCCGCTCCAAACCCGCCCCGCAGTGTGGCCGCCGGAACTTGGCGACCACCACCCTTCGCCCCCACACTTTCGCCCGCCGAGACGACGAACGAACCGCGCGAACCCATCCTGAGCCCGGCGAAGAAGCCCGCAGGATAGCGGTTCGGTGGACGTTCTTCCACCCTGCCCCGCGGGCTCGGGGCGAGCGGCTGGGTTTACGGCGAGCCCAACCTCGTCACGTACGTGGTGTTGGGCGTTCCTGAGATCAACACTTCACTCACTCCGACCACACCACGGGCAGTTCATCCTGATCGCTCGCCCCGCGAATCGGTAGCGAGACGGGCTGGGCCACGCCGGCAAGCAACGCAGGCACGAGCAGCGGCTGGCCGGGCGGCAGCTCATCCTCCCCCACCACCAAGTCCCGCACCGGTCCGCCCTTGGCGAAGTCAAACTGGCGATAGGCCTGGCGCAAGCCGCGTTGCACGCTGCGATGGATCATCTGCTGGGCCCGCTTGCCGGTTTCCTCCAAGCCCGCAGCAACATGCTCATGGATCAACGCGCACACGTCCTCCGGCGGTTGGCCGCCATTGGCGTCGCGAGCGAACGCGACCGGGCACCCGCCAAACAGCCGCACGCCAGGCGAGGGCACGAACACATCGCCTGCAAAACCCATCTCGAGCAACTGCGCGACGAGCTCCGCAGGGTGTTGGCCCACCAGCGACTCCGATTGCAGAATCCACCCCGCGCCGGCTCGCCTGGCCTCTTCAATCGCGGTGCGGGCGTCGGTGATGAACTCCTCCACCCCTTCATGAAGACTCACGCCCCGCCAAATCTCGTTGATCTGCCCGGCGTACTGGCGAATCAGCACCTCGGCCATGTCCAGCCCCGCCGCACGCTCTTTGGGCGCCAGTTGATCCACCTCGTCCAGCGCGGCGGTCACACCCTGCAAGCCGATCAACGCAGGCACAGCCTGCTTGATCCGCCCCGCCTCGCCCCCTTCGGGCAAAGCAACGCTGGCCTTGGCAAAGTCGGTCCACTTCGCGAGCAGCATCGCCCAAGTGAGTGATCGCGACGAGGTGCCAGCGGGGGCGGGTTTGGAGGTCAGATTCGGGTTGCGATTGGGTTCTGTCACCCGCAATTGTATTGTGACGCCTCCGCCATCTACACTCGCCGGTCCGATTTGGACCGCTTCACGTCCGCACCCTTCCCTTCCCCCCGCTCTCACCATGCTTGTCGCAGAATCACGACCGCGGACGCTCGGCTGGCTGCACTCGGGGCCTCTCCTCTTCGGAGACTGGGGCACAAGCCGCCTGTACGTGCTCGGTTTGGCGTTCTACTACACCGCCCACGCATCGATCTACTACCTCGCAGTCATGTCGCTGATCATGGCGGCGGTCGCTTGGGGATACACGATTGTGTGCCGGTGCTTCCCCGATGGTGGCGGGGTGTACTCAGCGGCCCGCAAGATCAGTCCGCTGCTTGCCGTGATCGCGGCGACATTGCTCATCTGCGACTTCATCGTCACCGCGGCGCTCTCGGCGGTGGAGGGATATCACTACCTGGGCGTGGAGTCCAAAACGGTGGTGGTCGCCTCGGCGATTGGCACAATGTTCGTCTTGGGCATCATCAACTGGTTCGGCGCGCGGGCCGCGGGGCGATTCGCGCTCGTGATCGCAGTGGTCGCAATCATCGCCAGCGCGATCATCGGAGCGATGTGCATCCCGATGCTGCCCGAAGGCCTCAAGGCGGCCAAGCCGACCGTCGAGGGCATCGACAACATCTGGGAAAGTTGGGAGAGCCTCGTCCGCATCGTGCTCGCGCTGTCGGGCGTCGAGGCGGTCGCCAGCATGACCGGCCTGATGAAGCAGCCGGTCGAGAAGACCGCCAAACGCACCATCTGGCCCGTGCTGATCGAGGTGATCACGCTCAACGTGATCTTCTGCATCGCCATCAACGCCCTGCCCGGTCGGCTTGAGACCAAGGTGCCCGACTATGTCACGTACGAGCAACGGATGGGGCTCTCCAGCGACCTGAAGGTGCCGCCGCCGCCCGATGGGGCCACCGCCCAGCAGATCGCGGACTTGCAACAGACCGCAGCCGCCACCGATGGCGTGCTGGAGTATCGCCAGACCGCCGTCAAGGTGCTCGCGGACTTCTCGGCGACGCAGATCTTCGGCGCGGAGGTCGGCAACATCGTCGGCATCGCCGCAGGCATCATCTTCGGCCTGCTCCTGCTCTCGGCGGCGAACACCGCGATCCTCGCGATGGTGTCGGTGTACTACGCGCTCGCCCAGGACGGCGAGATGCCGCGCTCCCTCACAAAGCTCAACTACTCCGGCGTGCCGTGGATCGGGCTCATCCTCGCCGCCGCTGGGCCGGCGCTGGTCCTGATCTTCGTGCACGACGACAAGGCGCTGGGCGAGTTGTACGCCATCGGCGTGGTGGGCGCAATCGCGATCAACATGACCTGCTGCGCGATCAACAAGGAACTGCCTATCACTGCCTGGGAACGGCGCTTCCTATGGACGATCGCGGTAGTGATGTCGGCGATCTTCGTCACCATCGTCATCGCCAAGCCAAACGCCACCATCTTCGCGGGCAGTATCGTGGGCGCCGTCCTCATCGCCCGCTTCGCCGTGCAGTCTCGCGCCAAGCGAGCCAGGATGTTTGAGCCGCTGCCCGCGCCCGCCGACGGATGGCTGGAAGAACTCAAGCAGGCCCCCGCAAAGCTCGACGCCGCCCGCCCCCGCATCATGCTCGCCGCCCGCGGGCGAGACAACGCGGAGTACGCGGTGGACCTCGCCAAGAAGCGCAACGCCGTGCTGTTCGCGATGTACGTGCGCACCCTTCGGGTGCTCGACGTCGCCCCGGGACAGATTCCCAAGATTGACAACGATCCGCAGGCCCAGGAGGCTCTGGGCACCGTCGCGCTCATCGCGAAGCGCGCGGGCGTGCCGTTCTTCCCGATCTACATCACAAGCCCAGCCATCGCCGAGGAGATTCTCGATTACACCGTCACCTTCGGCTGCGACACGCTGATCATGGGTAAGTCCCGGCGCAGCTTCTTCTCGCGGCGCGTGGCGGGTGACGTGATCGCAGACGTCGCTCAGCACTTGCCCGAAGGCGTGTCGCTGATTACGCGGGCGTCGGTCGCGTTGGCAGCAGACGCACCGGCCAAGCCATGAAAAAACGGACGCCTTGCGGCGTCCGTGCGTGTGATGCGTTGATGAAGACTCGCCCACTCCAACCCCTCCCTCTGGGAGGGGCTTTGCTTACTGCCCGATGTGCTGCTTCAGGAAGCGGCTGGCTCGCTTCGCGAACAGCAGGCGGTTGTCGAGCTTCGCAAAGCCGTGGCCTTCGTCGTCGAAGTAGATCTGCTCGGGGTCCATGCCGCGGCGCATCAGGGCCTCGGCCATCTGCATGGCTTCGGTCACGGGCACGCGCGGGTCGTTTGCGCCGTGGGCGATGAGCATGGGGACATTGATCTTGTCGCTCCGCAGCAGCGGGCTCACGCTGTTCAGGAAATCAGGATCCGTCAGCGGGCCATACTCAACCTCGCGGAGCTTGCGGCGATAGCCGCTGGTGCGCTCGAGGAAGGTCTGGAAGTTGATCACGCCCACGACATTGATGCTCGCGCCAAACAAACGCTGCTGCACTTGGCCTCGCTCAAACGCTTCCTGATCCTCCACTTGCACAGCCGTGGTCATGAACCCGCCATAGCTGCCGCCATAGCTCGCGATCTTGCCAGGCGTGCCGTAGCCGTTGTCGACGAGCCACTTGGCGCAGTGCCAGCCGTCCTTGACGGCGTTCCAGCGGAGCTTGTAATCGTCAGCCATGATGAACGCCCGCCCATAGCCGCTGCTGCCGCGAACGTTGGGACGCATCACGCCGAAGCCTTCGCTGAGCAGGTACTGGACAAACGCGCTGAAGTCCGGGCGATACTGCGCTTCCGGGCCGCCGTGATAGTCAACGACGAACGGAATCGGCTGGCCCTTCTTGGCGCCGGTGGGAAGGTACACAAACGCCGGGATCTTCATGCCGTCAAAGCTGGTCACTTCGACGAGTTCAGGCAGCGTGAACTTCGAGAGGTCGATCCCCTGGTTGTCGCTGAATGTCACTTGGCGCGGACGCTCCGCGGGCTGCCCCGCGGCCGGGATGTTCCAGGTGAACATGTTGCCCTGCGTGCGGGCGTTGCTGAGAGTCCAGCTCACGCGATTGTCTTCGAGCTCGGCAAAGCCGACGACGCCGCGCTCAATCTCGGGCAGCTTCACTTCTTCAAGCGTGGGCAGGCGATACAGGCGGATCACGCCATAGCCGTCTTCGTTCGCCGTGACGCCCATGAAGGTGCGGGCTTCGTTGATGCCCGCGCCGTCAAGTTCATACTTGTCGAGGGTGGGCAGCGGCTTGGAGAGCTTCCCGCTGGCGAGGTCGATGAGGAACAGACGCTTGATGCCTTCCTCATGATCGCTCACAATATAGAAACCCTTTTCATCAGGCGTGTAGCCCACGGGCTCGATGCTGGCCGTCTGGCCACCCGAGACCACAAGCGAGTTGAGCGAGCGGAGGTTGCCGGTCGCGACGTCAAGCTCCGAAATCTCAGAGTCCGACGACGAGCGATACTGCAGCACCATCACGCGCTTGCCGTCGCGGGTCACGTCCGCCGCCGTCCAGTCGCCATCCTTCGCGAGAATCTTCGTCGGCTTGTTGCTCGCGAAGTCGTAGCGATACATGTGGAAGTTGTTCGCGTCCGTGTCGTTGGACGTGTAGTAGAACGCGCTGCTGTCGTTGCTCCACAGGCTGATGCGGAACATCGCCTTGGGATTCACGAGCAGCGGCGTGAGGTTCGAAAGGCCCCCGCCCGTGGCGATGGGCGTGTTCTGGTCCAGCACATACACCTGCGTGTTCTCGTTCCCGCCCATCGCGGTGTAGACCAGCGTGCGCGACCCATCCGGAGAAATCGTGTAGCCCGTGATCCCGTCCTTGAAGTCAGTCATCCGCTCCATCTGCACGCCCGCCATCGCGATTGCAGGCTTGTCAAGCGGCGGACGAACGCGGTACAACTGCCGCACGCCATCGGGCCAATCGATGCAGTAGAGCGTGCCGTCCTGCTTGATGCGGGCGGCCGCGGGAGTACGGATGCGGTAGAACTTTTCAACGCCCGGGCCGCGCTCAACCAAGCCCGGCGCGGCGGCGATGCCCCCGGTCGAACCACTCGAGCCGGCATCGGCGCGTGCGGAGGTATTGGTGCTGTGCGACGACGCACAACCCGCCAGAGCGAGCAACGCGGCGACCGAAACGGAAAGACCAACGGACTTGAGATGCTTCATGGTGCCAATCCTTCGCCCCGAAGAGCGAGAGGTTAGCGACCTGCGCGGTTTGGTCGCTCACACGGATTGGCGATCGATCAGTCCTTGACCCCCTCCACCACTCCCGGCGTCGTGTACTTCTTCAGTGCTTGTTCCAGATCGACGCCGTGGATGTTCGCAAGCGTCGTGAGCCAGGCGATCACATCCGCGAACTCCTCAGAAAGGTTCGCCTTCTCCGCCGCAGATGGCGTCTTGCCCGCTGCATTGTTCTGGAGGGCGGTGGCCAGTTCGCCAAGCTCCTCTATCAGCCACATGAACGTACCAGGGGTGCCCCGGGCGTTGTCGGTGGCGTAGTAGCGGTCGCGAATAAGCTTCTGAAAAGCCAGAAAGGTCAGGGGAGCGTTGCCTGAAGGTTGGTGCATGGAGGATGTTAGGGGTCCCAGCCGCCGGGCGGCTTCACACGAGGTGACCGATGCCCTTGCCTTTCAATTCCCGACCGCTAAACTTGACCCCTTGTCCTCAGAGGATTCTGAGGGCGTTGCCATCGATGGACTTTCTGCAGAAGTCGCTTCTGGAATAGGTACGGACCGCGTATGCCGACGATCAACCAACTGGTTCGCAAGCCCCGCCGCCCCCTCGCCGCCATCAACAAGGTCAAGGACCTGGTCGGCTGCCCGCAGAAGCGCGGCGTGTGTCTGGTCGTGAAGACCACCACCCCCAAGAAGCCCAACTCGGCGCTCCGCAAGATCGCCCGCGTCCGTCTCAGCAACGGCAAGGAAGTCACCGCCTACATCATGGGCGAAGGCCACAACCTCCAGGAACACTCAATCGTCCTCGTCCGCGGCGGCCGCGTTCGCGACCTGCCCGGTGTGCGCTACCACATCGTCCGCGGCACCCTCGACTGCCTGGGCGTCGAAGGCCGCAAGCAGAGCCGCAGCAAGTACGGCGCGAAGCGCGGTAAGGCTGCTGCGAAGTGAAGTAGGCACTAGGCACTAGGGACTGGGCACTAGTGTTTCGTGTAATGTTGACGCCCAGTGTTCACGAGGTGCTTTGCTAGTGCCCAGTGCCTAGTCCCAAGTGCCTTCTCCGGCAGTAATCGCGTCAATTCCTGGGCCTTAGGAGATGTCTCCGCCCGACGCGGTGAACCGAATCGGAAGATCACTCGATCTTCCACAGCCCCAAAGGAGCCCATCATGGGTGGCAAGAAGTTCACGTCCGCGGAAGCTCAGCTTCGTCCCGATTCCAAGTTCAACGACATCCAGCTCGCCCGCTTCATCAACTGCGTCATGAAGAGCGGTAAGAAGTCCGTGGCCCAGCGCTGCGTGTACGACTGCTTCGACATCATCCAGGAAAAGCTCAGCAAGGAAACCAGCCCGGACGCCCCCAAGGAAGCCATCGAAGTCTTCCGCATGGCAATCGACAACGTCAAGCCCTTCGTCGAAGTCCGCAGCAAGCGCATCGGCGGTGCCAACTACCAGGTGCCCATGCCCGTCAACCGCAAGCGTCAGCAGTCCCTCGCCTTCCGCTGGATTCTCGAATCCGTCCGCGGCGAAAAGGGCCGCCCCATGGCCAACAAGCTCGCCGACGAGCTCTACAACGCCGCCCGCAAGGAAGGCAAGGCCATGATGACCCGCGACCAGACCCACCGCATGGCCGAAGCCAACCGCGCCTTCGCCCACTTCGCGAACTAACCACGCGTCAGGCACAATCGTTCACCACAAGCCCCGGCCATCGCCGGGGTTTTTTCTTTGTTCGCTCGATGCCCCGATGCCTCATGCCCCATGCCTTCTTCGTCTTCATTCTCCCAAACGACCGCCTTTGTGCGCAATCCAACCCAATCATCCACGTTCGTGCGCGCATTGAAGCCCGATCCACGCTTCCCCCCTTGCATTCCCCTCCAACATCGATCATGATCCCCGCATGATCGCCGCCGCGCTGTCACAGTCCGCAACGCTCCCCCCACTCACCGCCGATCTGCGCCCCCTCCTCTCTCGCTTTGTCGCCCTGAACCGCGACCCCCTCGCACTCGCACGCGAACGGGGCGAAGATCTATTCGACCTGCTCCTCAAACTCGCCGATCCCGCCGCCGTCGCCTGGCTCGCCCACATCGATGCCCTCGCCACGCACCATCGCCAGGAACTCGCACAGCGCACCCTCGAATCACTCTGCAAGGCCAGCCCCAACCCCACCGAGCAACGCCGCGCCGCCACTCGCCTGCTGAACGAGCAGGACGCCACACGAAGCCCAACCCACACAGCCCTCGCGGCGAAATCTCGCGCCGCCCGCCAGGCCATCAGTACCATCAACCAGAGTCGTGTCGTCAAAAGACCCTCTGGCAAAACGGCCTCCCCGTCTAGTGTTCATGGCGAAGCCATGAGATTGAGTAGCCGTGGGTCGCCGCGAAGCGGCACCCACGGAACATCGAAGCAAGCGTTCGAGCACCGCGCAGCGGTGCGAGTGGCGCTCGCCGCACGCTTGCGTTGCCGCATGGTCAACTTCTATTGCCCGCCCCACGCCAACCCGGCTCGCCAACTTGGATCATCAGCAGGTAACCAGTCCATCCCGCGCCGCATCGAACTTCGGAACTACGCTCACGCCCCGGAGCCCTCTCGATGCAAACCCTCTCACGTCGTTCCGCCCTCTCCATGTTCGGCCTCGCCGCCGCCGCCACAGCCTTGCCCGCTGGTCGCCACGCCGCGCTCGCAAATGGCCCAGCAAGCAACCCCGAACCCAAGCAAGGCGCCGGTTTCTACAAGTTCAAGATTGGCTCGGGCGCCAGCGCCGTTGAGTGCTACTCGATCGGCGACGCGCAGGCACGTATCCCGTCCTATCCCTTGTGGGGCGAGAACGCGAGCGAAGCGGAGGTGGGTTCGCTCCTCGATTCGTACTACATCCCAAAGCCGCCCGAACCCATCCACGTCCACTTCAACGTGCTCGTGTTCAAGGTCGGCTCCGAAGTCTGGCTCGTCGACACCGGCAACGGCCCGCGCACCCCCGATGCCGGCGGCGACGGCATGCTGCTGGGCACGCTCGCGTCCATGGGCATCTCTCCCGAAGACGTCGGTGGCATCATCATCACCCACATGCATGGCGACCACATCGACGGCCTGCTCACCCGCGAGGGCGCAATCGCATTTCCCAAGGCCAAGTTCTTCCTGAACAAGACCGAGCGTGACTTCTGGAAAGACAACCCAGACCTCTCCAAGACCACCCTCGACGCTGGCTGGAAGCAGGGCATGATCACCAACGCTCAGAAGGTGCTCGGGCTGCTCGAAAAGACCAATCGTCTCGAGATCGTGGGCGACACCGACGAGATCACCACGGGCGTGCGCGTCCGCAAAACCGGCGGTCACACCAAGGGCCACCAGACCGTCGAAATCGAACGCGCCGGCCGCAAGTTCGTGATGCTCGCCGACGCCGTGCACCACTACGTGATGAGCTTCCGCAAGCCCGAATGGCACGTGAAGTTCGACTACGACGCCGAAGAAGGCGCAAAGACCCGCCGCCGGGTGCTGGAACAGATCGCAAGCGAGCGCACGCTGGTGATGTGCTACCACACGCCCTGGCCAGGCGTCGGACAGGTGCGAGCGCGGGATGGGGCGTTTGATTGGCTGCCCGTGACGTGGGAGTGGTGAAGAAAAACGATACAGCGAGAAAGCGAAAATGCCGGGCGAGCCTCTGGATCGCTTCGAATTTTCGCTTTTCGCTTTTTAGCTTTATCGCTCTATCGCCTAGAACGCCGGCCGCGCCGCATTCCCGCCATCCAGCGTCGTCGGCGTCGTCAACCCCTCGCCTCGCTTGAACGCGAACGTGCCCAGGTCGATCATGTTGCTGGCCTGCTTGGTGATGGCGTCGCGCTGCGCGGGATCGAGGTTCCACTTCACTTGCGTGCGGAAGATCGGCGTGCCCATCTCGGTCACTTCGCAGTAGACATCCGGCTTGCGCTCACTGACCAGCCCGCCCAGCAACCCCATCACGCCCGAACGAAAGTCGCTCGAAGTCGTCACGATCTCCGCCCGCCCCTGCCCATCAAGCCCGGACTCGCCCAGCAGATCATCCTTCAACGCATCCTTATCCATAAACCGCACGCGAAGCGTGGGGCCAGAGAGCGGAGCGCCGGTGTCGGCGTGGACGAAGCGAGCGGAGAGTTTGAGGAGAGACATGCGAGATGGTAGCGGAGTTACCCAAAGCGATGCATGAACAAAGTGATGCAAGTTAGGGATCGCCACCGCGGCGGCTTGCATCTGTGTTTCGCTTTGCCTTGGGATCACCCATTCTTCCGCGCAAACTCACCCATGAAGCTCGCCAACGCCTCACACCCAGCCCGCGGCATCGCGTTGTACACGCTCGCTCGCACGCCGCCCGTGCTGCGGTGGCCCTTGAGCTGGTCCATGCCGGCCTTGAGGGCCTCGGCGAGGAACTTGTCATCCAGTTCCGCAGATGGACACTTGAACAGGATGTTCATCGCGCTGCGGCTGTCGGGGCGGGCGTGGCCCTTGTAGAAGCCCTTGCTGCCGTCGATCGCGTCGTAGATCACCTTCGCCTTCGCCTCGTTGCGCTTGTGCATGGCTTCAAGTCCCCCCTGCGCGAGGATCCACTTGAAGACCAAGCCGCTCAGGTAGATCGGGAAGCTGGGCGGCGTGTTGTGGCGGCTCTCGCCCTTGGCGTGGGTCGCGTACGCCTCCATCGTGAACAGCTTGCGGCCGAACTTCTTGTGGGCGTCCAGCAAGTCCTCGCGGATGATCACCAGCGTCGTACCCGCCACGCCCACGTTCTTCTGGGCGCCCGCATAGACCAGCCCGAACTTGCTGACGTCCATGGGCCGCGAATAGATATCGCTGCTCATGTCGCAGACCAGCGGCACATCGTTCCAAGGCATGCTCGGATACCGCCACGACCCATCAGCGTTGCGGAACTGCGTGCCGTAGATCGTGTTGTTGCTGCACATGTGGACGTAGGAGGGCTTGGTCCCCCACTTCAGTTCGTTGTCCGCGGGGCAGTACGCGTGCTTGATGGTGCGGCCGTCCCAGGCTTCGTAGCTGCTGGGGAAGTGGCTCTTGCACTCTTCCCAGGTCTTCTCGGCCCAGTAGCCGGTGGTGAGGAACGCCGCGGTGCCGCCGTCGGGCAGGAGGTTCTTGGGGACCATCTCGTTTTGCGTGGTCGCGCCGCCGGTCAGGAACAGGATCTTGTAGTTGCTGGGGATGTTCGCGATCTTGCGACAATCCGCCTCGGCCTCGGCAAGCACCTTGTCGAAGATCTTGCCGCGATGGCTTTGTTCCATGATGCCGATGCCGCTGTTGCCGATGTTCCAGGTGTCGGCCTGGGCCTGGCGGAGCACTTCTTCAGGGAGCACGCCCGGCCCCGCGCTGAAGTTGAAGTTGCGACCGGCGGAATGGGGCAGATCGACGGAGGGCTTGACGGCGGCGGCGAAGGTGGTCATGGGGAATGGTACCCGCATGGGCGCATCGCGGACCTTCGCGTAGCATGGGCCATGCCCCGCCCCGTCGTCCCCGGCTCCCGCCCGCCCCTGCGCGTCTTTCCGACCACGCTCTGGGAGTATCCCAGCCAGCACTATGACGCCTGGGTGGACGATGACGGCAACGTCGTGCGGAGCAAGAAGTTCGCGGGCGAGCAAGGCGATCAGGCGTATGTCGGAGCGACGCCATCGTGGGTCATCTGGCAGTGCCTGATGCGATACACCCGCACAGGCGATGCGATTCTCGATCCAATGTGCGGGTCGGGCACGACCATCGATGTGTGCGCGGACCTTGGCCGCAAGCCGTTTGGATTTGACCTCGCGCCGTCTCGCCCCGACATCAAGCAGGCCGATGCGCGGCGTCTGCCCCTGCCCGATCAATCGATCGACTTTGCGTTTATTGATCCGCCCTACTCAACCCATGTCGATTACTCCGACGATCCCCGCTGCATCGGCAAGCTGGATTCGGGCGGAGACGATGGCGGGCGGGCGTACTACGAGGCGATGGCGAAGGTCCTTGGCGAAGTCGACCGCGTCCTCAAGGACCGGCGATACTTGGGCCTGTACGTGAGCGATTCGTTCAAGAAGACCAAGGGCAAGCCGGGCGGAGCGTTCATGCCCATCGGCTTTGAACTGTTTGCGTTCATGGCCCAGCATTGGAAGCCGGTGGACATCATTTGCGTCGTGCGGCACAACCAGAAGCTGGCGCGCGGGAACTGGCGAAAGGCGGCGGAGGAAGGGAATTTCTTCCTGCGCGGGTTCAATTACTTGTTCTTGTTCAAGAAAGAGATCGCGGTTCGCTCGGGGAGCGGAGCTCGCCAAGCCTGAGGCACGCGATGAATCACTAGGGGTTTTTACTGCCGGGGGGAGTCCCAGAACTCGTGCACGATTGTGAGAATTCCGGTTGCGGGATTTTCGGCTTCTGGTACACTTTCAGGGTTGTCTGAAATTACGTCCCGAAACGCGGGAACATCTCCGTCGAAGAACGGATCGTCGTGTCCGTGATTCGGATGCGTGTGGCGTGCGTTGAGGGGCGTGGTTGTCGAGTTGGTGATCGCAGCGCGGGGGATCGTGTGGGTCGATTGCGGGGGCGTGGGTTTGGTTGCCCGTTGTGTTGTTGATTGAGGGTTGGTATTCAAAGAAGGATTGCACTCATGCGTCATGTGAAGCTTGGTGGCCTGGCGGTGGCGGCGTTCGCGGCGTGTTGCGGACAGGCGTTCGCTCAGACCGACGTGATCGTCGGCGATCTGATGGACGTATCGAACTACACCACGGGCGGCGCGGTGGACGGCAAACGGGCATACTCGGTGGGCACCACCAGTTGCAACATCGGGCCCCAGCGCCTGACCTGGATCGACGAAGGCACGAGCGTGCTGTACCCGGTCATCAGCCAGAACATGTTCCGCCTGAACAACGGGCGTTTTGAACAGGTTGGCCAGGCGTGGCTCAAGCACGGCTTCTGCGCGTTGAATGGCAACGTCTGCTCCAACTGCCCGCAGCAATCCAACCCCGCGTGCGCATACCTGATGCCTGGCTGCTCGGACCCGTACGGCTCTGGCCTGAACGGTGATCAGGGGGGCCTTGGTCCCAAGCATGAAGTGAATGCGGCGACCGGCGCATTTCCTGCGAACGCGCTGGTGGGAGCTTCCACCGGCAACGGCACGCTTCGCGGTCGACTGCAGGTCAATGACGCTGACCTTGTGATCGGCGGCAACACCGCCAACGCACTGTTCTTCGTGAGCAGCATCTACATCCACCCCGAAGACGCCCAGTTCAACACCGACAACAACAACTCTTCGTACCGCCGCGTCAGCGTCGCTCAGCCCAGCAAGACCATCTCACTCGTCGATACGACCCGGCGTCAGGACCCGCCGATCTTCGCGTGGCGCGCCTACGGCGGTGGGATCGTGAACAACCAGCCCGTGGCCGACCCCACCGTCGTCCTCAACCCGATCGATGTGCCCAATGACGGTCGCTTCTGGGTGGGCAGCAAGGTGATCCCGCTGGGCGGCGGTCAGTATCGCTATGAGTACGCGGTGATGAACCTCACGTCGGACCGGGCCGCCGATGGCTTCTCGATTCCGCTCCCGCCCAACGCCGTGGTCACCAATGCCGGCTTCAAGGACGTTGATTACCACAGCGGCGAACTGCAGCGCGGCGATGACTGGAACATCGGTGTTTCGAGCAGCGCGGTGACCTGGACGATGCCTGATCTCTATGCGGACGACCGCTGGGAGAACGCCCTGCGCTGGGACACGATGTACAACTTCTGGTTCGAGTGCAACGTCGGCAGCTCGGGCGGCCAGGCAACGCTGAACCTGTTCAAGGCCGGGGCCGTTGGCGAAGTGAGCGCCACGGCGGTCATTCCCAGCCCCACGGGCGTGGGCCAGCCGTTCAACAACGACTGCAGCGCGGCGCTCCCGATGTCGGGCACCGTGACGGTCGACACCGTCGGCGCGACCACCGACGGGCCCGACGCCTGCAACCAGGGCGGCGCGGGTGCTCAGATCGTCAGCGATGTGTGGTACACCTACAGCGCCCAGTGCGCGGGCGACTACACCGTCGCGATGTGCTCGGCGTCCTTTGACGGCAAGATTGCCGTGTACGCCTCCTGCGCCACGACCGGCACGCCCCTGGCGTGCAGCGACAACAACGAAGTCTGCGGCAACTCGACGGGTGCGTCTGCAACCTGGACCGCAACGGCGAACACTTCCTACCTGATCCGCGTGGGCAGTTCGCCCGCTTCGCCCGCCACGGGCACGGGCCAATTGACGATCGACACGCCCAATTGCAACGGCATCCCCAACGACGACTGCTCTGAGTCGCGCTTCCTGGTGGATGGCGTCAGCATCACGGGCACGACGGTGGGTTCGCTGCCCACCTCGATCGCCAGCACCTGCGGCCCCACCACTGCCGCGGACGTCTGGTTCGCATATCGCCCGAATGTCACGGGCTTTGCCCGCTTTGACACGTGCGGCAGCAACTTCGACACGATCCTGACGGCGTATGACGCGTGCGGCGGCGTGCAGGTGGCCTGCAACGACGATCGTTCGGCCCTGACCGCGCCGCTTTGCAACGTGAACGCCCAGGGTGTGAACAGTTCGTCGCTTCGCTTCAACATGACCGCCGGTCAAACCTACTACATCCGTCTGACCGGCTTCTCGGGCAGCACCGGCCCGTACGCGATGGTGGTCAACGGCGGCCAGGGCGCTCTGCCCCCGTCCAACGACATGTGCCTCAACCGCGTGGCGATCGGCACTGGCTCGTATGCCTTCAGCAACCGCAGCGCCGGCACCGAAGCAACGGTCAGCCCGACCTTTGGACAGATCTTCAACGATGTGTGGTTCAACAAGCCCATCACGCAGCCGGGCACGATGACGGTCAGTGTGTGCGACGCCAACTTTGACACCAAGATCGCGGTGTACAACTCCGGGAACTGCCTGGACCTTGAGTCCAAGTTGGAAGGCTGGAGCGACAACGCGACATGCGGCAGCAACGGCTCGAGTGTGACGATTCCCGTCACGCCCGGGACGTACGTGGTCCGCGTGGGCGGTGCGGCGGCTGGTCAGATGGGCAACGGGAACGTCAACGTCACCTTCACGCCCTCGCTGGTGTGCGACTCGATCGACTTCAACAACGACGGCGCGCAGTTTGACCCCACCGACATCGATGCGTTCCTCAGCGTCTTCAGCGAAGGTCCGTGCCTGCCCGCGACGGCGACCTGCAACGACATCGACTTCAACAACGACGGATCACTCTTTGATCCTCGCGACATTGATGCGTTCCTGAGCGTTTTCAGCGAAGGGCCGTGCCTCTAATCAGTTGTCCGCACAATCGTGCGGTGTGCTGAGACTTGCCAAGTTCCTAGAACCCCGCCATCGTGCGGGGTTTTTTCTTGTCGCCGTCACCGTGAACGGGGAATCTCTTGAGATTCATGGCGGCAGAGCAAATCTGGTGCAAATACTGGGCTTGCGGAAATCGGATTCTCTGGTACACTGGCCACTTCTGAATAGGAATGTCCGTAATCCTGATTCTGGGCTTTCTTGGGCTACAGAGCAAGTTTGGATGTTCTGCTGGGTCTCGTGTGGTCGTGGCTGGGCGGGAGGAGCGAGTTCGGAGGGATGCGTTGTTGGGTTCTCGAGTGTCTCTTGATAAGAGGGTGTCGATCATGCGAAAATCGAACGTGATGAGTGGCCTTCTGGCCGCGTGTACCGCACTGGGCCTCACCGCCGGGCTTGCGCAGGCGCAACCGGACGTGATTGTGGGAGAGTTGTACGAGGTGTCGAACTTCACCACGGCTGGAGCGGTGAGCGGCATGCACGCGTACGCCATCGGGACGTATTCGTGCAACATCGGCAATGTGTCACTGACGTGGATCGACGGCAACGCCGCGAATCTGTATCCGGTGATCAGCCAGAACATGTACCGCCTGAAGGACGGTCGCTTCGAGCAGATCGGTCAGGCGTGGCTCAAGCACGGGTTCTGCGCTCTGAACAACGTGCTGTGCGGCTCGTGCCCGCCCCGTGCGGACGGGCAGCCTCACACGTGCGACGCGCTGGACCCGGGATGCGCGGATCCGTACGGCTCGGGCTTGAACGGCTCGCAGTCCGGTCTTGGCCCCAAGCATGAGATCAACGCCGCGAACGCCACGTGGCCATTCCCCAACCTGAAGGGCTCGTCGACGGGCAACGCAACGACCCGGGCTCGCCTTCAGGTGGCGGAGACTGACCTGCAGGGTCAGCCCTCGGGCACGCTGTTCTTCGTCTCGAGCATCTACGTCCATCCGGAAGATGCGACTTTCAACACCGACAACAACAACGAGTCGTATCGGCGCGTGACCGTTGGAGCCAACTCAGGCATCAGCCTCGCAGATACGACCAAGCGTCAGTCGCCCGCGATCTTTGCATGGCGTGACTACGGCAACGGCGTCTCGGGCGGCAGCGGCTTGCCGGACAACAACGTGCAACTCGTGCCGGTTGACATCCCGGGCGACGGCCGCTTCTGGGTTGGCTGCAAGGTGACGAGCATCGGCGGCGGCAACTACCGCTACGAATACGCGGTGATGAATCTGAACTCCGATCGTGGTGCGGCGGCCTTCAGCGTCCCCGTCGGGACCGGCACCACGGTGCAGCAGTTGTTCTTCCGCGATGTGCCTTACCACTCCGGCGAGCTCCAGACCGGCACGGACTGGAACCCCACGAATTCGAGCGGCGTGCTGACGTGGGCGTACGCAAACAACCAGGTCGACGATCGCGCTGAGAACATCCTCCGCTGGGACACGATCTACAACTTCGCGTTTGTCGCCAACTCGGCCCCGGTCGCGGGCAACGTGACGCTCTCGCTGTTCAAGCCGGGCGCACCGGGCACGGCGACGGCGCTGGTGCAGGTGCCAAGCGGCGGCGGCGGCGGGCCGGTGCCCCCGATCAACGACAACTGCGCGAGCGCGGTGTCGGTCAGCGCGGGCGCCACGAACTTCTCGACGGCCAATGCCACGACCGACGGTCCGGATGCATGCTTGTTCTCCGGTCAGGCGGGCATCGCCAAGGATGTCTGGTTCCTGTATACGAGCGGGAACTGCACCGATCCGACGACGATTGAGACCTGCGGCAGCGGCTTTGACACCAAGATCGCGCTGTACGCGAACTGTGCAAGCTTGGCAACACCGATTGCCTGCAACGATGACACCGCGACCTGCGCGGGCGGTGCGGGCGCGGGTCTGGGCTCACGCATCACCTTCACTCCGACTGCGAACACGACGTATCTGCTTCGCGTCGGTGCGTTCCCGACGGCGACGCCTGATGAAGGCACTGGCATCATCACGATCACGCCGGGCGTCTGCGCTCCGCAGGCACCCGCCAACGATCTCTGCGCCAACGCCACGTGGGCCGCGGCGGGCGTCACCTACACGGGTTCGACCGTGAACGCCCTGAACGACGGCACGGCGAGCTGCGGCGCCAGCACGACCAGCCCGGACGTGTGGTTCAAGTATCGCCCGGCGACCTCGGGCAGCGTCGACGTCCGCACGTGCGGCAGCAACTTCGACTCGGTCCTGAGTGTTCACACGGCTTGCGGCGGCGCTCAAGTCGCCAACGGCTGCAACGACGATTCGGCGACGGCGTGCGGCGCTGGCAGCCTGCAGTCCCGCGTGACGGTGAACCTGACTGCTGGCATCACCTACTGGATCCGTGTCGCGGGCTATCAGGGCGCTGTGGGCAACTACAACCTGCTGATCGCCGGCGGCGGCGGCACGGTGCCGCCCCTCAACGACGACTGCTCGCAGCGCCAGGGCGCATCGGGCACCGTCAACTTCAACACCACCGGCGCGACCACGGATGGCGTCGCGACCAACAACTGCGGCCAGATCAGCAACGACCTCTGGTACAACTATCCGTCGCTCTGCGATGGCACGGTGACGCTGACCCTCAACGGTACGGGCTGGACGCCCAAGGTCGCGGTCTACACCGGCAGCACCTGCGACAACTGGAGCGCTCGTGAGGTCGTCTGCGGCCTGGGCAGCGGCAACCAGACCATCGTCCAGTTCCCGGCGACCAGCGGCCAGGGCTTCACGGTCCGCATCGGCGGCAACACGGCCAGCAACTTCGGCGCGGGCGTCGCCACCTTCACCTGCACGCCCAGCGGGCCCACCTGCGACGATATCGACTTCAACAACGACGGCGCGAGCTTTGACCCGCAGGACATCGATGCCTTCCTGAGCGTCTTCAGCGAAGGCCCCTGCGTGCCCCCCACCGCGTCTTGCGGCGACATCGACTTCAACAACGACAACGCCCTCTTCGATCCGTGCGATATTGACAGCTTCCTGCTGGTGTTCTCCGAAGGGCCCTGCACGCCCTGCGGCCAGTAAGGCAGCAACTTAGTTGAGATGAGTTTGATCGCCGGGGCCCGCTTCACGGGCCCCGGCGTTTGTTTTGGGGAGGGCGGGGGGAGTACCATCGGCCCTATGCCAATTCTCGTACTGCAGCATTCGGAGCATTGCCACCCGGGGCGTCTTGGCGCGACTCTTCGCGATCATGGGTTCTCGCTGGATATTCGGCGGGCGGACCTTCATCCGGTCGGGTCGTCCAAGGGCGTGCCGCGCGATCTGGACAATGTGCAGGGAATCGTGATCTTGGGCGGGCCGCAGAATGTGACGGACATTGCCAAGTATGACTGGATGCAGCAGGAGGCGGAGTTGATCCGCATGGCGCATGCGCGCGAGTTGCCCATCATCGGGATCTGTCTGGGCTGTCAGCTCATCGGTCATGCGCTGGGCGGGAGCGTCGACAAGCGTGAGAAGCCTGCGGTTGGGTTCTATCCCGTGAGCCACACCGTGCCCGGACAGACTGAGCCGGTGCTGGCGGGGATCAATT
>JALHOJ010000002.1:0-81679 GCA_022843045.1 Phycisphaerales bacterium | reverse complement strand
ATTGGAACCATCACCAGTACTTTTCTTGCGGACAGGAAGTGAAGACTCTGCCTGCCGGGGCGTCGCTGTTGGTCACGAGCAAGCACACCAAGCATGTGGTGTTCCGCTGCGGGATTCGGACGTTCGCGGTGCAGTATCACTTTGAATGCGACCGGGCGCTGGTTGAGAACATCAACGCGCACAGCAAGGATGACATGATCGCGGCGGGCCTGACCGAAAGCGAGCTCAAGGTGCAGTTGGATCAGCACTACGAGTCGTTCGCGCGGCTGAGCGATCGGCTGTGCGTCAATCTGGCGACGCTGTGCTTCCCGGTGACCAAGCGGCTGATCGCGTGAGTGTGCTCCCGCGATGGGAGCGCGGATGAAGGCAGACAACCTTGAAGCAAGCGACGCTGCAACTCGCGCCTCCGGCGGACTACGACCTTGCGCGCGACGTGTGCTCGTATGGGTACTTTCTGCTTGCGCCGAATCACTGGGATCATGAGTCGCGGGTGCTGTGGCGGGTGTTTGCGCTTGCGGACGGGCCCGTGCTGGCGGAGATTGCTCAGCCGAAGGGCGCGGGCGGGAAGCTACGGGTGCGGACTTCGCGGAGCCTTTTGCGAGAAGGAAAGGATGAGCTTGTTGGGCAGGTGACGCGCATGCTTCGACTCGACGAGTCGGCGGAGATGCTCGCGGCGTTCCACAGGCTCGACCCGCGGTTTAAGAAGTGCGGGCGAGGCCGCTTGTTTCGCTCGCCGACGCTGTTTGAGGATGTGATCAAGACGGTGACGAGTTGCAATGTGCAGTGGCCGGGCACGATCACGATGAATCAGCGGTTGTGCGAGGTGGTTGGGGCGAAAGTGCGACTGGGCGGCGTCACTGCGCATGCGTTTCCGTCGGCGAAGCAACTTGCGAAGGTGTCGGCTGGCACGCTACGGGGGCGGTGCCGGGTCGGGTATCGTGACAAGCGGATCGTTGAACTGGCGAGGTTGTTTTCGATGCCCGTGAAGCGAGGGGGGATTGATCAGGCAATGCTGCAGGATCCTGCGACGTCAGACGATGTGCTGTTTCGGACGCTTGTGGACCTACCTGGCATCGGGCCGTACGCCGCGGCGAACATCATGCAGTTGCTGGGGCGGTATGGCCGCCTGCCGCTGGACACCGAGAGCGTGCGGCATGGGCGGACGATGCTGGGGCTGAAGGGCAGCAGTGCGCAGGTGATGAAGAAGGTGCACGCGCACTTTGCGCCGATGGGCGATCAGGCGTTTCGGAGTTACTGGTTTGAGATGTGGACGTTCTACGAGTCCAAGCATGGCCCGGCGTGGACGTGGGAGCGGAGCACGACGGGGCGGTTGTTCACGGCGGCGCATCTCAACAAGTAGGGATACGGGAGGTGGCTCGCGGGTGCCTAAAGCGGTTGGCTGTGCAGGGCGATCAGTTGCGGATCGTCGGTTGATCGCAGGATCGCTTCCCAGGGATTGGGAGAATTGGATGCCACCGGAATCGCGAGCAGGCCGGCGAGCGTGTCGCCTTGCGAGAAGCGGAAGGCGGTTTCGGGGAGGCCCAGGGCTCGCGCGCCGCGGATGGTGGCCATCGCGAGCAGTTCGCGCGGATCGAAGCCATCGCGCGCGAAGAGGAAGCGGGCTTCGTCGAGGGTGCTGAGGCGATCGGCGTTGGGGAGGTTGATCACGGAATCGGTGCCGAGGCAGACGTTGATGCCGGCGGCGAGCATGTCGCGGTAGCGGTGCGGGCCGAAGTGTTCGTGGTTGCGGAAGTAGCTGGAGGAGCGGGGGCAGTAGGCGATGGAGTGGGGCGAGTTGGCGAGGTCGCGGAGGTCGGAGTTGGAGCAGTTGTTGACGTGAGCAAGGAGGAAAGGGGCCTGCATCTCGCCCAAGATGCTGCAGTTGCAGAAGAAATATGAGATCGGGGATTCTGAACCGATGAAGCGCTTCTCCACCGCGCGGTTCCACCAGCCCACACGTTCCAAGAACTGCCGGAATGGGCCCTTACCGCGCGTGATCAGTTCGCGTTCTTCGGGAGACTCGGCAAGATGGGTCGACACACGCATCGGGTAGACGCCGTTTCGTTGTGCGCCATGAGCGTGAGCAGAAGCTTCGAGATAGAGACGGAGGGACGCCGTGTACGGCGCGTGGGGTTGAAGCCCTAGTCGGACTCTCGAGTTCGCAGGGTGGCGCGAAGCGGCTTCCTTGATTGCGGCGCGGGAGTCGTGCACTCCAGCTTCCTCGCTCTCTCCGATGCCGAAGTACTCGAGAAAGCTCACGCCGTGCAGGGGTGTGCCTGCGAGGGCAAGCAGCGGCCAGACCGAGGGCTTGCTTTCGACGACACCTGCGATGTCTCCCACTGCTACGACGCCGCCGGCGAGGGACAGGGATGCGCCCAAGGCGATGCTGCGGTTGATGTCGTGCAACTCGGTGAGGCGGCGCGAGAGCACGAGCCTGATGAAACCGGTGAAGCCCTCCGCGGGGTCGAAGGGCTGGGGGCCGATATGGGTGAGGTCGAGGTGGGAGTGGGCGTTGACGAGGGCGGGGGTGAGGATGGCGTCAACGACTTTGATGGTGCGGGCGGGGGTGGCGCCGAGGGCGCGGAGGTGGGCGTCGATCTCGGTTGGGGTCGCGAGGGCTTCGACGCGGAGGTTGGCGTGGAGGGTGTTGGGCGGGAGCGTGGGGTGGCGCGATGAGGAGTCTGAGCGCGACGACTCGGGGGCCTCATCGTCGGCATGCAGGCGATCGACGTGCAGCAGCAGGCTCGCGGGGGCGATGTGCAGGCCCGTGGCGTCGATGGCGGCGGGGGCGTTGTAGCGGACGAGCATGCGGGAACGTACGCGGACGAAACGCGGCCGGCATGGGGCGTTGCTGGATGGCCAAAGGCAATGCACGCACGACGCGAGTCGGATGCACGTGGTGTTCGACGCTTCCTTACGGGCGCGTTTGGTGGGTGCGACGCTTGGGAGCGAACCCGAACGCGAGCGAGATGCAGACGATCAGGCCTGAGAAGGCCGCGGCGGGAATCGTCCAGCCGGCGGCGGCGATGCCGTTGTTGAAGAAGTTGTGGGTGGGGCCGATCTGGCCGGCCTGGGGCATCATCTGCAGGGCGGCCTGGAACTGCCAGGTGTTTTCGTGCAGTTCGCCCGGCTTGGGCTTGCGAATGCCGCGGGCGGTCGGGTAGTTGAGGCGTTCGTAGCGTTCGATGCGGCCGTCGGGCATGAGCTCGCGGAAGTCAAACTGCCAGTCCTTCTTCCAGACGCTGCCCCAGGTGGCGGGGTCGCTGCCTGGGAAGGGGATTCGCGTGACGATCACGAGGCGATCGGGGATTGCGCCTGCGTCGAGGCCGGCGAGGAAGGTCTGGGGCGATTGGCCATTGGTGTTGGCCATGCGGAAGACCTTGAACCAGTCTTCGTAGGGCTTGAGGCCTGGCAGGAGGTCTCGGCCGGGCGTGTTGGTGTTGGGGATTTCGACTTTGATGCGATCGGTCGCGTCGCCGTAGCTGAGGACGAGGAACTGTGCGCCGGACTGCGCGGCTTCCTTGGCGTGTTCGGTTGCGGGGGTTTCGCGCTGGATGGCGACTTCGCGCCCGGCGTAGTTAAAACGGTCTGTGATGACTTCGCGGAAGGCGAAGATCCGGCGCGGGTTGTCGTGGTGGAACGCGCTGATGCGCTGCATCATGACGCGAATGGACACGAGCATGACGACCAGAGCGACGAGGGCAGCCGCGAACCACGCGATCCGCTGTGCCGCGGGCGCGGGGCCGCTGGCGGGGGCGGGGGTGGTTGGGGTAGTGGGCATCGGGCCGGTTGCGAGCGTGGACAATCGTCGATCCGTTCAGTTAGTGCTTGGTGTCGCCGTGGGCATCCGCGGCGGGCTTTTCGCCCTTGGGTTGGGCGTGGGCGCCGCCGTGGTCATCGTGCTTCTCGGGGGCGGTGTTGAGCGCGCCGGTGGGGCCTTGGGCGTCACGGGATTGCTGGGCGGAGTGGCCTGCGTCGTGGGCTGCGCCATGGCCGCCGTGCTTGCCGTGGCTGAGGCCTTCCTTGAGCTTGGCGTACTTCTCGGGGCCCCACTTGGTGATCCACTCATCCTTACGAACAGCGACGAGGGACTTGTCGCCGCCGTAGGTGCCGCCCGCGACGACGTACGTGCCCTTTTCCTTGTACACGAGATCGCGGGTGAAGAGGTCGATGGAGGTGAACATCAGGAACAGGCCCACCGCCACGAAGCAGAAGAGCATCGCGATGGTGTTCATGGGGTTGTCGTAGCGGAGCTGCATGAAGTAGGCCATCACCAGCACGGCCTTGATGGTGGCGATCAGCATCGCGCCCGCGACATTGATCCATGCGGGCAGCAGGATGTTGAAGTAGTTCATGATCGCCACTTCGAGCTGGGCCGTCCCGACGGTCAGGACCGTGAAGAAGAGCAGCGCGGCGAGGATCAGGCGCAGCGTGATCGGGGGGACGATCACGTGCGTGTGGGGCGTGCCGCCGTGCGGGTCGGTTTCGTTGAAGTGATGGGCGGGGTTGGCGGTGTGGGAAGCCATGGGAGCCTCGGGGGAGCGGAGAAGGGAGAAACGAGAGGGGAGAATGGGAAGGGGCGTTGAAGGTGGGATCGTGCGGGGCGGCACGCCCCGGCTCACTTAGTGGATGAGGTACAGCAAGGGGAAGAGGAAGATCCAGACCAAGTCGACCAAGTGCCAGTAGAGGCCGGTGATTTCGACGTAGGTGTAGTGGCCGCTGCCGTAGTGGCCCTTGAAGGAGCGGACGTAGGCGCGGGCGATCATGGCCATGCCGATGACAACGTGGAGGGCGTGGATGGCGGTGCCGGAGTAGTAGACGCTCCACCAGAGCGGGACCTGCTTGCTCTCGGCGAAGGCGTAGTTGAACCAGGTGCCTGGGGCCTTTCCGCCGTAGCCCTCGACGAACTGGAGCAGGCCGCCCAGCATCGCCTTGGAGGAATCGATGTTGGCGGAGTAGTGGCTCAAGGCGGGATCAAACGCCATGAAGTAGCCGGTCCACTTGGGCATGTACTCAAAGCCAAGCTTGATGACGAGGAAGGCCAGGCCGCAGAAGAAGGTGATCAGCAGGAGGCGCTGGGCCCGCTTGATCTGGTCGGTCTGGAAGCAGTAAATCGAGAGGGCCATGGTGTAGCTGCTGATGAGCAGGACCACGGTGTTGAAGCCGCCGATCTTCCAGTCCAGCGACTTGCTGCCCTCGGCCCATGCCTCGGGGAACTTGGCGCGGAAGATGGCGTAGGCCACGAAGATGCCGGCGAAGAGCAGCACTTCGGTGGTGAGGAAGAGCCAGAAGCCCAGCTTGCAGGCGTCAAACTCTTCGTCCTTGGTGCGCCAGTGGTGGCCGTGGCGGTAGCGAGCCCACAGGGGGAGCAGGTCGCTGGCGCCGGGCTTGTTGGAGGGCATCGTGGTCATGGGTGAAGCCGTGTGAGAGTCGAAAGGCAAGAGCGGGTGTCGTTGGGTGGGCCAAGCCCTCCCTTACGGTCGGGCTGCTTGTGCGGTCGGGCTGCTTGAGTTAGTGCGCTTCCTTGGCCGCCTTGAGGTTCTCGGCAGGGATGGGGTAGTCCTTGGGGTCCCAGCCTGGCGGCACGGTGGTGTCGTAGTCGTACGGGCCGTGCTTGCAGAGGGGCTCGTGATCGAAGTTGTGCTCGGTGGGCGGGCTGGCGGCTTCCCATTCCATCGTCAGGCCGCCCCAGGGGTTCTGCTCGGCCTTGCGACCGCTCGCGAGGCTGGCGACGAAGACGAAGAAGTGGATCACGAAGCCAAGGAAGAGGATCAGCGAGCCGAGCGTGCTGATCTGGTGGTAAATCTGGAACTCGTCGATGTAGCTGGCATACCGGCGGGGCATGCCTTGCGTGCCCAGGAAGAACTGGGTGAAGAACGTGAGGTTGAAACCGACGAAGACGGTGATCGCGCCGACCTTGGCCCAGAACTCGTTGTACATGCGGCCGAACATCTTGGGCCACCAGTGGTGCATGCCGGCGAGCAGGGCCATGATCGTGCCGCCCATCATCACGTAGTGGAAGTGGGCGACGACGAAGTAGCTGTCGTGCAAGTGGAGGTCGGTGCTGAGGGTGCCAAGGGGCAGGCCCGTCAGGCCGCCGATGGAGAAGAGGAACAGGAAGATCAGGCCGTAGAGCATCGGCGTCGTAAGGGCGATGGAGCCCTTGTACAGCGTGCTGATCCAGTTGAAGACCTTGACGGCGGTGGGAATGGCGACGAGGAAGGTCAGGCCGCTGAAGACGACGCCCGCGACTTCGCTCATGCTCGTGAACATGTGGTGGCCCCACACGATGAACGAGACGGCGGCGATGCCCAGCGAGGAGTAGGCGATCGCGCGGTAGCCGAATATCTTCTTCTGGCTGTGGACGCTGAGGACGTCGCTGATGATGCCCATGCCTGGCAGGATCATCACGTACACGACGGGGTGGCTGTAGAACCAGAAGAAGTGCTGGAAGAGGACGGGGTCGCCGCCCAGCTTGGGATCGAAGATGCCGACGTTGAAGACGCGTTCGAAGGTGAGGAGGAGGAGGGTGATGCCGATGACGGGGGTGGCGAGGACCTGGATGATCGCGCTGGAGTAGACGGCCCAGACGAAGAGGGGCATGTCAAACCACCCCATGCCCGGGGCGCGGAGCTTGTGCACCGTGACGATGAAGTTGAGGCCCGTCAGGATCGAGCTGAAGCCGAGGATGAACGCGCCCATCACCATGAAGATGACGCGGCCGAATTCGTTGCCGGTTGTGGTTGAATAGGGCGTGTAGAACGTCCAGCCGGTGTCGACGCCTCCCAGGATGATCGACGACACGGCGAAGATCGAGCCAATGACGTAGATGTACCAACTTAGGAGGTTGAGTCTGGGGAAGGCCACGTCCTTGGCACCGAGCATGAGGGGCAGGAAGAAGTTGCCCAGGCTGGCGGGGATGCTGGGGACGATCACCATGAAGACCATGATCGCGCCGTGGAGGGTGAAGAGGCGGTTGTAGATTTCGTTGCCGGGGCCGACGGCCTTTTGGTCGGCGGGGGCGAAGAGCTGGCCCGTGATCACGCCGTCGGCTGCGACGCGGACCGGCTCGAGCAACTCGACGCGGACGGCGATGGCTGCGAGGCCGCCCAGGAAGAACATGAAGAGGATGGCGAAGAGGTACATGACGCCGATCTTCTTGTGGTCGACGGTGGTCGCCCAATCGAAGACGGTGGTCATGAAGCCGCCCTTGGGAGTCAGGTAGCTGCCGTGGCCGTGGCCATGATCGTGATTGTGTGCTGCGCTGCCCATGTGTCGCTCCGGAACTGTCCGTGGTATCGGGTTCCTGTGTGGTCTGTGCTGAGTGCACGCGTTTGGAAGCGTGCGGGGATTGTGATTGGGACTACTGGCTTACTTCTTCTCCGCCGGGGTCGCTGCCCCTGCAGGCTCGGCGGGCTTCTGGGTCTCTTCGGGCGTGGTTGCGGGGGCCTTGTCGGAGAGTGTCTTCATGTACTCGATCACGTACTCAACTTGCTTATTGCTGAGCAGGCTTTCGGGGAAGGCGGACATGCCGCCCGCGGGGTAGTCGGCGCGGATGTGCTTGTTGGGGTAGCGGATCGCTTCGGCGATGTGCTGGTCGTCGTTCACGTGGCTGGTGCCATCCGTGTGCGCGAAGGGGTACCCATACATGTTCTTCCAGGTGGGGCCGGTGCCGCTGCTGCCGTCGACGCTGTGGCAGGAGATGCAGCGGGCCTTGTAGATGCGGGCACCGCGCTCGGCGGGGCTGAGCGTTGAGGGGTTGGCCTGGTCGGCGAGCCACTTCTTGTACGTGCCAGCTGAAACGACGCGGATAATGCCGGCCATTTCGCTGTGGCCCGTGCCGCAATACTCGGCGCAGAAGATCCAGTGATCTTCGTAGGGTTCGCCCGCGAGCGCTTCGCTGAACGTGCTATTGGGATCGGCCTTGAGGTTTTCTTCGGCCTTGCTCTTCAAGTGATACTTGATGGTCGGGCCGCTCGCGGGCAGCGAAGCCTGGAACCACAAACCGGTGTAGCGGTTGGGGATGAGGTCGCTCTTGATGCGGAAGTTGGGAATCCAGAACGCGTGCATCACGTCCGTGGAGTTCATGCGCAGGCGGATGGGGGTGTCGGCTGGGATGTAGAAGATCGGCACCGTCTCAGCGGCATCTGTCGCGACCTTGCCGGCGGATGTGCCGCGGTTGACCACGACTCCGCCCGGATATTCCATGTCCCAAGACCACTTGTAGCCGGTGAGCTTGAGCTCCATGGCGTTGCCCGGGGGCGTCACCTTTTCCATGTAGCCTTCGAAGCCGATCCAGAAGATGTGGACGAGCATGAGCGTCGGGACGATGGTCCAGAAGATCTCCAGCTTGGAATTGTGGTCGCGGCTGCGCGGGGCGATCTTGCCGGGCTTGCGCCGGAAGGCGATGACGAAGTAGAACATCAGGCCCATCAGGAAGATGAACCAGACGACGCAGAACCACCAGATGTACATGAACGCCGAGTCGCTGTGGCCCGCGACGGGGCTGCGGGTGGGCTCGCCCAGCCAGGTCTTGAACCAGAATCCGGGTTCGCCGTCGGCGGTGCTGGCGAGCGTGGCAGTCGTCAGGCTGAGGAAGGTGGTGAGCATGGGGGGAGGAGGGGAACGGGGAGCGGGGAACAGGGAACGGGGGAACGGGGAACGGGGGATGAAGGCTGGTGTTGAGCGCTAACTGGTTGCGGGAGTTGATCGGGGTGCTGGGGGCTTGTTGGCGAGGGGCGGGGAGGAACCTCCCCCACCGCCATCGGCCTTGCCGGCCCCCCCCGCTCGCTTGCGGGAGCGTTCGTAGAGCAGCAGTCCGCCCACGAGCGCGCTCAGCAGCACGAGGCTCAAGGCCCCGCCGATCTGCATGACGCGGAAGGCCTGGAGCGTGTACGTGCCGCGGGTGGGGTCGTACATGTAGCAGAAGTTCATGAGGCGCTCGCCGATGGTGCGGACGAGCTTGCCCTCACTGGCTTCCATGATGGCAAGGCGCATGTCGCGCGGGGCCTGCTCGTACCCGTACAGGTAACGGCTGACGCGGCCTTCGGGCGTGGCGAGGAAGACGACGACGGGGTGGCTGAACTCGCCCGTGTCAGTCAGGAACTTGTATCGGAAGCCCAGCGAGTCGGCGAGGGTGCGCGAGGCGGTCGCGGTGCCGACGTGGAACTGGAAGCCTTCCTGCGCGGCCTTTTCATCGCCGTTGTACTGGCCGACGTACAGCTCCTTGGCGACGTTCGCGGAACGAGCGTCTTCCTTGGGGTCGAAGCTGAAGACCAGGAGGTTGTACTCCTGACCGGGCACGTAGTTGACACCGTTGAGCGTCTGGACGAGCTTGTCGATCAGCGTCTTGCAGACCACAGGACAGTGGTAGTACGCCATCACGATCACGGCGGGCTTGGCACCGGGCGTTTTCCCGCCGTTTTCGTCGTCGAAGTAGTCATCCAGCGCGACGAGCTTGCCCTCGGCGTTGGTGAACTGCAGGTCCATCGGCAGGCGAGAGCCGACCTTCTCCTCAACGTCGAGCCCGCGGGCTTCGTAGGGCACTTTGGAAGGATCGACGCTCTCAGGAGCCGCGACGACTTCGTCCACGCCGCTGGCACGCTCTTCGATGATGAGACCGGCGTCGGCGGGCTGCTTCGCCGGAGCTTCGGTCGCTGGCTGCTGTGCGAGGGCGAAGAGCGGCATCGCGCACGCCGCGACGCCCGCGAGGATCGCGGTGCGGCGGGCGGAGTTGGTCGAGCGGCGGGTCGTCATCGTTCCATCACGTCTGGCGAAATCACTACTTGAGCTTGGTCACTTGAGTGGCGAGTGCGTGGGCGGCAGCGAGTCCTTGAGCGAACGCTCGCCGCCTGAGTACGTGCCCAGCACCTTCACCATCGCATCGTCGATGGGGATCTTCACTGCGCTGCCCGAGAGGGGCACGTACTGGCGCTGGCCAGTCATGCCCAGTTCGGCCTCGACCTGGGAGCGCTTGGTGAGATAGTCTGAGGCGAAGTCGATCTCCACCTTCTCAGCGCGGAGCTGCGTCACCTTCATCTCCGTGAGCTTGGCCAGTGCAAAGACGACGACGACGACGGCGATCACGATCGCCACCAGCCACTTGACGAGGTGAATGGGGTTCACCTGCGCGGTGTGCTCGCCCTGGGGCTCGCCTTCCTGGGCGGCGTGGTGGTGCCACTCGTCGGCTTGCTCGGGCGCGTGGCCCGCGGCGGCGTGGGCGCCCATGTCTCGCGGGATGATGTGCTTGTGGTCTTCCATAGTGGTTGACGCTCCCTCACGGTTGCGTTTCGTACTGGCGAACGGGACAGATTACTGTTCAACGATATTCCGGATCACCCCAAACTAGGTCCAAGGTTTCACCGGGCCGCCTTCCGGCTGCACAGATAGGGGTCAAACGTAGTTCTTGTGCTCGAGGCCTTCGTGCATGTAGGGATCGTGGACCGCGACCAGTGGGCCGCTGGCGACCTTCTGGATGAGATAGCCGACGAAGATGAGGATGCAGCCCAGGATCGCGATCACGTCGAGAGGCGCGCCGCCCCAGCCGGGCGATTCCGCAGGGTTCTCGGCGTAGGCCATCGGGCGGACGATCCAGAAGATGTCCAGCACGTGGGCGAAGAGGCACCACAGCGACATGACGAGCATGAGCGTGAGGTTCTTCTTGATGTGGCGCGAGAGGATGATCAGGAAGGGCGCGACGAAGTGGCCCACGATCAGGAAGACGCCCAGGGCCTTCCAGCCCCAGTCCTTGCGGTGCAGCAGGAAGGAGGTTTCTTCGGGGATGTTCGCGTACCAGATCAGGAAGTACTGGCTGAAGGCGATGTAGGCCCAGAAGACGGTGAAGCTGAACTGGAGCTTGCCAAGATCGTGGAAGTGCTCGGTCGTGACCACGCCCTGGAGCTTGCCCTTGCGGAGCAGGAGGTTCAAGATCAGGCTGACGGTCGCGATGCTGCTGAAGGCCGCGCCGGCGAAGTAGTAGACGCCCCACATGGTGCTGAAGAACTTGAAGTCCAGCGCCATCAGGAAGTCAAAGGCGACGAAGGCGGTGGTGAGGGCCGTGAGGGGCAGGGCCCATGCGCACATCAAGCGGGACTTGGCGGTGGGCTCGACGCTGCCCGTGCGATCCTGCTCATAGCTCCAGTTGAGGAGGCGGCGGGTCACGAAGAACCAGAACGCTCCGTAGAAGAGGTACCGCAGCACGAAGAAGTACGGGAACTCGGTGCCCACTCCGAAGAAGTACGGGGCCTTCTTGATCAGCAGGTAGTCGTTCTGGAAGTCCGCGTGCAGCCAGTGGAACAGCACGCCGTCCTTCGCGATTTCGAGGATCAGCACTGGCGCGAGCATCAGCCACGCGTAGGGCAGGAAGCTCATGATGTTCTCGAACTGGCGGCGGACCGTTGCGGTCCAGCCGGCGTTCAAGAGATGGAAGATCATGATGAAGATGGTCGCGCCCAGGCAGACGGCGAGCACGGACATCGCGCCGACGAGGTAGGCCGCGACGGCGTGCGCGAGGCTTGCGCCGAACATGCCTGCGAAGCCCAGACCCAAGCCAGCAAGGGCAAGGACGAGGCCGACGAACAGCACGCCCGTGCCCAAGCCCTTACCGGAGCCGGCGGCGAGGTTGATGTTCTCGCCGCGGAGGGCCGCGGGGAGATGGATGTCATGCGGAGCGGTCGTCACTTGGCACCTCCAGTGGCGGGGGCGGGGGCAGGAGTGGCTGCAGGAGCAGCAGCGGCCGAAGCGGCGGCTTTCTGGTCCATCAGCTTCTTCATTTCGTCGCGCTTGTCGGCGGGCACGTCTTCGAGCGTGCCGCGGCGCGTGGATTGGAGGACGCGGATGTACGCGATGATGCGCCATGCATCGTCGTAGCCGATGGCGTGGGCATAGGCGGGCATCTTGTTCTGTGCGCCGTCGGGGGACCAGACGCCATCGCGGGCAATGTGGAAGAGATAGCCGTCGCGGCTCTTCTCGTTCTTGGGATCGACGTAGATGTCGTCGTGGAAGTTGGGGACGGGGTAGGACCACATCACGCCGACGGTGCCTTGGCCGTCGCCGTTGTAGTTGTGGCAGGCGGCGCAGTAGATGTTGAAGCGTTCCTGGCCTCGCAGCAGGTCTTCCTTGGTGAAGGCGATGGGGGCCTTGGCGAGGTAGGTGCCGTCGGCGGCCTTGCCCTGGTAGAACGCGGGATCGGCCTTGAGCAGGTCGTCGGCCTGCTTGTCAAACTTCTTGGCCCAGGGCTCTTCGCTACGGAAGCCTTGTGTGCCGAAAGGCACGGTGCCGGTGGGTGGCAGGCGCATCGTGCGGCCGTCGGCGAAGAACTCGCTGTGGTCTTGTGGCTTCCACTTGGGGGCGTCGTCAAGGTCGGGGAAGAACTGACGCGGCGGAGCGTCTTCACGCTCGCCCCGGCAGCCCGCGAGAGTCGCGAGGCCCAGCGCGAGGCCGACGCCCAAGAGCGTCAGCTTCGCGAGTTGTGGGTTGTTGTGGGTCATGGTCATTCGGGCACCGTTGATTGCTGCGTGTGGATTGCTGCGTTGGGCAATTCTGTCTGGGCTGCGGTCTTGATCGATCCAAGCCCTTCCTGACGGTCGGGCTGCGTGTGAGTGGGCTTATTCCTCGACGAGTTCGATGCTGGTGGCGCCGGCCTTCTCGAGCAGGGCTCGGGTCGCGTCGGGATCAAACTTGGCGTCGCCCGCTTCGATTGAGATGAAGAACTTGTCGTCGCTGCTGGCGAGGAAGCGTTCCTTTTTGAAGAGCGGGTGGTTCCAGCGGGGCAGGCCATTGAGGGCGAGCATGCCGATGATGCTGGCGAAGGCGCTGAAGAGAATGCCGATTTCGAAGGTGATGGGCACGAAGACCTGCCAACCGCCGTTCACCAGTCCGCCGTAGGGCTTGCCTTGGGTGACGAACTGGTACCCGCTGTTGGAGACCCACCACTGCAGCAGGTATCCCAGGCCCACGCCCGTGAAGCCGACTACCGCGACGATCACGGGGAGGATGGTGCGCTTGATGCCCATGGCCTCTTCCATGCCGTGGATCGGGAAGGGCGTGAAGGAGTCCCACTTGGAGTAGCCCGCGTCGCGGACCTTCTCGCAGGCGTGGTAGAGATCTGCGGGACCGGCAAACTCGGCCATGATGCCGTGGATGCGGTCGTTGTTTTCGGTGACGTAGACCTTTGCCATAGGAACCTCAAAGCGAAAAACGAAAAAACGAAAAGCGAAGATGTTGGTGGGTGGTAGCGAGGGGTAGAACGGGCGATTGAAAGACTTCGGGGCGTTAGTGCTTGTGATCGTGACCACTGTGGTCGTGGCCGTGGTCCCCGTGCGAGTGCGGGCTTGCCTGGGGCAGGACGGCCTTGATTTCGGCGATGGGGAAGGCGGGCAGGAACCGCATGAAGAGCAGGTAGAGGGTCAGGAAGACGCCGAAGGAGCCAGCGAAGATGCCGATGTCCACCAGGGTCGGGTGGAACATGTGGTACTCGCCCGGAAGGAACGCGCGGTGCAGGCTCGTGACGATGATCACGAAGCGCTCGAACCACATGCCGATGGTGACGAAGAGCGCGACGATCCAGACCACCACGACGTTGGTCCGCAGCTTCTTGCTCCAGAACAGTTGCGGGCTGATGACGTTGCAGGAGATCATCGTCCAGTAGGCCCACCAGTAGGGCCCGAAGGCGCGGTTCTGGAAAGCGTAGAGCTCGAACTTGTTGCCGCCGTACCAGGCGATGAAGAACTCCATCGAGTACGCGAAGCCGACCATCATGCCGGTGGTGAGCAGGATCTTCGCCATGTTCTCGATGTGGCGGAGCGTGATCAGGTCCTTCATGTTCGCGTACAGCTCGCGGAAGGGGATCAAGAGCAGCAACACCATGGCGAAGCCGCCGAAGATCGCGCCTGCGACGAAGTAGGGCGGGAAGATGGTCGTGTGCCAGCCGGGGAGGATCGATGTGGCGAAGTCAAACGACACGATCGAGTGCACGCTGAGCACGAGGGGCGTTGAAATCCCCGCGAGGATCAGGTACGCCGCTTCGTAGCGGTGCCAGTGGCGGCTGCTCATGCGCCAGCCCAAGGCCAGGAAGCCGTAGACGAACGCGCGAATCTTGTCGGTGCGAATCGGCACGAAGGGCAGCA
Organism: Phycisphaerales bacterium; assembly: GCA_022843045.1. Classification (GTDB taxonomy): domain Bacteria; phylum Planctomycetota; class Phycisphaerae; order Phycisphaerales; family UBA1924; genus BJHL01. The sequence goes on along the minus strand of JALHOJ010000002.1, from coordinate 67,553 downwards.
GGATGGGCCCTTCCGCGCTGCGGCGCAGGCGACGGTCCGCCCGGTCGCGCAGGGTCGCGAAGTCGGGGACCATGCCCATGAACCAGAAGAGGGCCGACACCGTGCCGTAGGTGCTGACGGCGAACACGTCCCACAGCAGCGGGCTCTTGAAGTTGGGCCAGATCGCGTTCGCGTTGGGAATGGGCGGGAGGAACCAGGCCATCCACTGGCGACCGATGTGGATGCCCGGGAAGGTCGCGGCACAGATGACGGCGAAGATCGTCATCGCTTCGGCGGCACGGTTCACCGCCGTGCGCCACTTCTGCTTGAGCAGGCACAGGATCGCGCTGATCAGCGTGCCGGCGTGGCCGATACCGATCCAGAACACGAAGTTGGTGATGTCCCAGGCCCAGTCGACCTGGTTGGTGAGGCCCCATGTCCCGATGCCCGTGATCACGAGGTACAGGATCAGGATGCCGCCCAATTGGGCCAGGCCAAACGCGGCGAGGAACGCGGGGAGCCACCAGCGCGGCGGCTTGTTCTCGACGTAGCCGCAGACGATGTCGGTGATCTCGCCAAAGCCGCGGTTGTTGAGCACCAGCGGGGCGCGGACGCCTGGGGTGTCAATCAGCGTGCCATCGCCCGTGCGCGGATCGAGCACGGGAGGCGGCGTCGCGCCGCGGGAAAGCCCCGCGAGCCGCTCGGCGGTCACTTGGTCAGGGTGGATCGATGTCATGCCTGGATGCCTCCACCAATCACGCGGAGGCTCATCGCGTAGCCGCGATCCTCACGCTTCTTGCGGTTGTCAAAGAACGAGTGGGTCTTGCCTTCGCCCCCGTGATCAGCGCCTTCGCCGCCGTGATCGGCAGGATGGGGGGCGCCGTGGAAGGGGCTGTCCATGTGCTTGAAGCGTTCGGGATCGCGAACCTTCAGAATCTCAGGATTGGGGTTCATCACGCGGAGCATGTGGCTCGTGCGCGGGCGGGTGTTGAGATAGCCAAGCAGGGCGTAGCTGCGGGCGTTCGCGCGGCTCGTGTGCACCTTGCTCTGCTTGTCCAGGATGTCGCCGAAGATGATGGCGTTGCTGGGGCAGGCCTGCTGGCACGCGACCTGGAAGAACCCGTCGGGCACCACGTAGTTGCCTTCGCCGTCCTTGATGTCGGCGAGCTTGCACTCGATCTTGGCCTGGTTGATGCGCTGGATGCAGTACGTGCACTTTTCCATGACGCCGCGGCTGCGCACCGTGACGTCGGGATTCATCTTCATCTTGCTGATCTCGTCGAGCTTGGCTCGCAGGCGGGGCGGGATCAGGTTGGGGTTGATGGAGTTGTGCTTCTGGCTGCCCGTGATGCCTTCCTGGCCTGGGATGTGCTTGCCGATGGGGTCGATCACTTCGTCGAAGGCGTAGCCGCCGTTGAACTTGGTGACGCCGTAGTCAAACCAGTTGTACCGGCGCACCTTGTACGGACAGTTGTTGGCGCAGTACCGCGTGCCAATGCAGCGGTTGTAGGTCATGTAGTTGAGGCCCTCGGGGCCGTGCACGGTCGCGGAGACGGGGCAGACGACTTCGCACGGGGCGTTCTCGCAGTGCACGCACGCCACGGGCTGGTGGTGGATCGCACTGGGATCGTTGAAGTCGCTGCCGGTGAAGTAGCGGTCCACGCGAATCCAGGCCATCTCGCGGCCCTTGCTGGTTTCCTTCTTGCCGACGACCGGGATGTTGTTCTCGCTCTGGCAGGCGATGGTGCACGCGCCGCAGCCCGTGCAGGTCTGCTGGTCGATGGTCATCCCCCACTGCGGACGCTCGGTGAACGCGGGCGGCTGGTTGCGCTGATAGCGCGGGCCGTTGGGATCGCCGGGCGTCAGGTTCTTGGGATCGGGCTCGCCCTTGGCCTTGTTGAAGGGGTTCTCGTAGATGCTGAGGTTGGGCGGCGTGTGCGAGAGTTCGCCCAGGCGCTCGGCGAAGTTGAGGCCTGGCACATCCTGGTTCCACTTGTTGTTGTAGAACGAGTCGGCCCACTTCTGGACTTCGTCGCCATGCTTCTGCCATGCGGCGAGGTCGACGGCGCGGATGATGCTGTCCTTGCCGTCCAGCGTCCAGTGGTTCTGGGTCGAGCAGATGTGGTGCGTGTCACTGGTCTTGCTGAGCGTCGCGCCGCGAGCGGCGCGGTTGCCCATAGCGAGCGAGTCCTTGGCGGTGCGCACGCCGTAGAAGTTGACGCCCACTTCGTCACCCACGACGCCGACGTTGGTCCGGCCGTAGCCCAGCATCACCACGCAGGTGTTGTCGGGCGTGCCCGGGCAGATCCAGACGGGGGCCTTGACGCTCTGGCCATTGACCTTGAACTCCGCGACGATCGCGGTCGGGTACTTTTCCTTGGTGTACATCGCGTTGACGGGATTGGTGTCCTTCGCGCCGTCGCCCATTTCAAAGCCCTGGGGCGAGAGGCCAAGGTCCACCGCCGTCTTGGGCGAGAGGACGATTGGGTTGTCCCACACCACGCGCGTGCCGGGCTGGGGCAGTTCCTGGAGCCAACCGACGTTGGCGAAGCGACCATCGGCGACGTGGCCGACGGAGAAGACGACGTCGAGGCTGTCCTTGGTGGGCGCGCCGGCGAGCTTCATCGCGCCAATCGCGTCCGCGATGGCCTTGCCGGCGAGCTTGCCGGTTTCGGTCTTGAACGCGGTGTTCTCGACGACGCCATTGTGCAGGCTGCGGCGCCACTTGAGCTCGAAGTCGCCGCTTCCCAGCCACGCAGCGGCGTTGGCCTTCCACGTGTCGCGGACAATGTCGTATCCGTCGATCTTGGCTTGCTTGTCCTTGGCCTCGACGAGCGCGAGCAACTCGATTTCGCTCATCGCGGGGGCGTAAAGTGGCGCGATCATCGGCTGGATGGGACTGAGCGTGCCATCGACGCTGCGCACATCGCCCCAGGCTTCGAGATAGTGGGCCCCGTTGAGCGACCAGGTGCTTGCCGCGGAGGTCTCGCTGCTGCCCACGCTCCACGTGACAGTTGAGCCGACCTTCTTCCAGCCTTCGATGAAGTTCACATCACCCGGCGCGTCGTACGCGGGGTTGGTACCGATGCAGAACAGGGTCGAGACCTTGCCCTCGTTCATCAGGGCCGCGAGATCGCGGATGTTCGCGAGGCTGTTGCTTGCGTTCTCCGCATCGATGGGCAGGTAGCTCACGCTCTTGCCGTTGTTCTCGAGGGCCGAGTTGAGGGCCGCGACCAAAGCGTGCACCGCCGCGGGCTGGCTCGCCCCAGCGACGATCACGCTCTTGCCGCGATTGGTCGGATCGAGCAGGTCCTTGGCGCACTCATCGAGGAAGACCGTGTCGATGTCTTCGCCAGCAGGAGCCGTGCCGGCGAGCGCGTCCACCGCGCTCTTGATGTCGGCGAGGCCGTCGCCCGTCAGACTGCGCATCAGTCGCTGGGCGAGCAACGCCGCGAAGACGCTGACGCGGGCCGGCGAGAGGCGCATGCGATGGTCGGCCTGCGAACCCGTCGAGGTCATGCTGCTCTCGACGACGTACAGGCGGCTCATGGTCGACTTGCTGTCGAGCAGGCTGCGGGTTGAGGCAAACTGGCGAGCGTTGGGCAGTTCGCAGGCTTCGTACTGCACGAAGTCGCGATCGAGCGAGACGATGACGTTGGTCTGTTCCTTCTTGAGGTTCAGCACCGTGCGCATCGGGCTGCCGAAGGCAGCCTTGGTGCCTTCGACCTCGCCCATCGCTTCGCTGGGGCTGTACGCGTACCACTTGGCCTTCGGGTACTTCTTGAGGATCTTGTCACGCAACGCGGCACGCGTGGGGCTGGTGTTCTTTTCAACCAGGAACGCGAGGCCGTCGCCCTGATTGGCGTCGTACTGCTTGAAGTGCCCGTCGCTCCAGATGCGGAAGTCGGCCCAGTTGGCGGGCACGCGCCCACGCGCCGGATTCTCATACTCGCACGCCTTGAGCCGGTCCGGATCGTACAGGCACATGATGCTGCCCAGGCTCCACGACGTGGACTTGCCTTGGTTCATCGGGTGCAGCGGGTTGCCTTCGATCTTGGTCGGGCGGCCTTCGTGCGTTTCGACCAGCAGGCCTTCCGCGCCGCCGTCCCAGCGGGGCATCGCCGTCACGTAGAACAGCGGCTTGCCGGGAATCACTTCCTCGGGCACCTGCTTGCTGTACGTGTAGATCTTGTGATCGGGCCGACGGCAGCCGGGCACGGTCGCCGCGACGCCCGCGAGGGCCATGCTGGCACCCATGAGCTTGAGGAACTCGCGGCGCGAATCGCCGCCTGCCTGCTTGCGACCTGTCACAGACTTGGCCGCGGGATCGGCAACCGCAACGCCGGTCGCGACCGCTGCCTCTTCGAGCGCGGCCTGCTGCAGGTCCACCCGCTCGCGCATCACGAGTTCGGACATCGCGGCGGGGAACTCTCGCTCCAGATGCTCGCGGAACTCGGGCGCGTCGAGCATGTCTTCCATGCTGCGCCAGGCAACTTGCCCGTTCACGCGCTGCAGGCGACGGGGCGTCGCCGCCAAGTGCGCCTTGCTGGGCTGCTGCTTCTCACCCTTCACGGTTGTGGGGCATTGATCGTGTGACATAGGAGGCATCAGGGATGGGGCATCGGGCATTGGGAAAGACACGCAGAATTCCGTAGTTGGCACGAGGACTCACGACATCAGGCCTTCCCAAGTGCCCAATGCCCAATCCCCAATGCCTTCTAGTAGTGACACGCTCCGCAGTTTTCGGGCGGAGCCTTCTGCAACGCGTCGAGCACCTGCTGGGCCTCGACGCTCATGGCCTTGCCGGCCTTGCGTTCCTTCAGTTCATTCTGCACCCACGCGAGGTTGGTGATCTTGTCCTTGGGAATCACCTTGTCCTCAGGAGCACGGTGGCAGTCCAGGCACCAACTCATGCTCAGGCTCTCGGCGTGGAAGACAACGGGCATCGTGTCGATGCGGCCGTGGCAGCTGTAGCAGCTGATGCCGGCGTTGATGTGCACATGGTGCGGGAAGTTGTGCACGTAGTCCGGCACCTTGTGTACGCGGCGCCACGGAATGCTGGCGTCCTGGGCGTAGGCCGTGCGGATGAACTCGGTCTTTTCCTTGTGGACCGGGTCTTCGGTGAGCTTGCTCAGCTTGCCGTCGCTGTGGCAGCCGTAGCACGTGGACACGTTGGGGATGTTGGCCTCGTAGCTCTTTTCCACCTTCGTATGGCAATACCGGCAGTCCATGCCCAGTTTGCCCACGTGCAGTTGGTGGTTGAACCCGCCGCCCGGCTGCGTCGGCATGTAGCCCACGCGCCAGAACTTGGGAGTCGCGTAATACCAAAAGCCACCGATCGCCGCGACCGCGCCACCCAGGGCGCCGACGGCGAAGACGGTCGGAAGCACGTTGGTCCACTTTGGAAACAGCACTGACACGAGCCGAATCTCCTGCGAAGCCCAGTTTCTACTGGGAAAGGAAGAGTCGAGTGTGCCCCAAACTACCGAGCAGATCACGAGCGAATTGCCTGTCTCGGTGAAGCCTGGGGCCAGTGAAATACCCAAATCCCGACATTCGCGGGGTTTGCTAAACACAGGATAGCAAGTTTTTCGGAACTTTGCTGTCAAACCAGAAAAATTCTTTGTGCGTACCATCCTGCGGCAAGGTCCTCTCGCCTTACCGTAATTGAGACTGTGTCTCAATTCCTGTTTGGCCGGAATTTCTCTCCATGGGCACCCTCTCCACCTCCCCTGTCGCGGACGGTCTCATTGGTCACTCGCGGGCGACGTCCCGCGTTGATTCGCGCCCCGCGATGATCCTCACCGGCGGCTTTGCGAGCACCTTGGTCCTTTGGTCGTCGTGGTTTGTGACGCACCTGCCTTGGCTGTCGCTGTCCGAACAGGTGGCCAAGCCAATCACACTGGGGTGCTGGGCCTTGGCGTTGGGGTGGGCCGGGTGGCGGGCGGGCAAGGCACGCGGCATGGTCGTCGGCGCGGGCTCGGGCGCGATCGCGGCAGTGGTTGGCCTGCTCATCCTGGGGAGCAAACTCACTGAAACGGCAAGCCCCACTGCGATGGACGCCACCAGCGTGCGTCCGAATGCGGCGCTGATGGCGGCGGGGTTCATCGGCCTGGGCGGGGTGCTCGGTGGGATCGCCGGGGTGATTGGCGGATTGATTGCTGGCGTGCGAAGCCGGGCGATGGGTTTGCCCGCGTTTGCAATCGTCGCGACTTGTGCGGTCGCCCCGCTGGTGTTCATCGGCGGACTGGTGACGAGCACGAACTCGGGCATGGCTGTGCCAGACTGGCCCAACACGTTCGGGAGCAACATGTTCCTCTATCCGCTGGGCCCGCGCGTGCCGGCGGACATCTTCTTTGAACACAGTCATCGTCTCTTCGGCACGCTGGTGGGCCTCACCACGCTGGTGCTCATGATCTGGACGCTCCGCTCGCGCGAGCATCGCGATCTGCGTCCGTGGGTGATCGGCCTGTTCGCCTTCATCGTGCTGCAAGGTGTGCTGGGGGGCCTGCGCGTCCTCCAGGGCAGCGCGATCGCGGCGGAGGACAATCGCTGGCTCTCGATGCTGCACGGGATCAAGGGGCAACTTGCGTTCGCGCTCACGGTCACCGTCGCGGTGCTGCTGATCCCCGCGTATCGCACGACAAAGGCGATGCTCGACGCGACACCGCACGAGCACGCACGCAAGCTTCGCTTTCTCGCGACGGCCGCGCTGCACACGACGATCCTGCAACTCGTGCTGGGGGCGCTGTACCGCCACCTGCGGCACGAGCACGTGCTGTGGATGCACGCCGCGTTCGCTCTGATTGTCGCGACCTTCGGCCTCATGGCGGGCTTCGTCGCGGCGGGCATGAAGGGCGAGAACGAACAGACCGCGGTGCGCGGCGCGTCGCTGCTGCCCACGCTGCGAGGCATCGGCATCGCGCTGGTCGTGGTCGTGGGCCTGCAGTTTGTGCTGGGCTGGGCCACTTTCTTCTTCGCCCGGGGCGGTGTTCAAGCCGCCAACGAGGCACAGGCTCTGCTTCGCACCGCCCACCAGGCCAACGGCGCTGCGATGCTTGCGTTGCTCACGGCGCTGTTCATCATGGCTCGCGCGATGTCGCCCAAGCGGGCTTGAGACGAGCGAAGTCGAAAGTCAGAATTCGAGAAAGTGGTCCCACGCACGGGCCGCGTGGGTCGCGAGCGGTCGCAGCACGTGCAGGCGGGGCTTGCCGCCCGAGGCGTATTCGCTGGCGAGTTCACACAGGCAGTTGGACGTCAGGAACCTGCTCACTTTCATCACCGATGGCATCCACACATCGTCGAGGATGATGAGGCCGCCCGGGCGCACCACCTGCAGCGCGTAGTACGCGTCCACGAACGCGCCGTCGAAGCGGTGGTCGCCATCGAGGAACGCGAGGTCGAACGATTCGCCGCTCTGGGCGAGCAGGGGCAGCACTCGCTGTGAAGGCTCGGGAAAGAAACGGTGGAAGGGCGTGAGCCCAGCGTCGTGCAGGTGCAGCAATCCTGCGTCATCGCACACGCTCGTCTCGCCTGGATCGATGCTCGTGAGCCTCGCCTGGGCACTTTGCGAGGACCGCAGCGCGGCTTCGAGCAGGTACGAACTCGACATGGCGAGGCCAAGGCCCGTCTCGATGATGCTGGACGCGTCGATTGACGTGGCGGCGTCGCGCAGGAACTCGCCCCGATCGCGCGTCAGCCCTGCGGGCCAGACCGGACGCAGCGCGCCCGAGGCCCCACGCATCACGCCCGAGGCGTAGATCTCGTTGCGCACACTTTGAAGTCGGTCGAGGGTGGCGGCGATGCTCTGGCAGGCATCGCGAGCGGTCGGAGGAGCGTCTTGGTGCGCGTCTGTGGGCATGGTCGACGGGATGCGTCTCCCCCACTATCGACCACGCGGGAACGAATCGTGCAACTCGCTGATCGAGCGCATCGTTGAGCAGCATTGGCAAAGAAAAAGGCCCCAGCACTGGGCTGAGGCCTTGGGGATCGTTGATGACTGTCACACCGAGCGCATCACACTTGGCATCACACTGGGCGTCACACTTAGCCGCGGAACTGTTCGAGCGGGGTTTCGATGCCGAAGGGCAGGCCGCTTGCGGCCCAACCGCCGCCCAGGAACAGGTCGTAGTGCTCGAGCGTGACCATGAAGGGCAGGGCCGAGCTGGCGTCGATGGCGAACCAGGTGGGGCCGCGGGTGTTGTTGAGGACCTCAGGCCGCTCGTGCAGACGGATTTCACCGAAGCCGTTGGCGGGGAGGTTGATGCTGATGGTCGCGCTGGGCGTCTGGGGATTGTTGAAGAACACGAGCTTCACGCTCACGGTGTTCACGACGTTCGTGGGGTTGTAGAACCAGAGGGTTTCGAAGTACTGGCGCCCTGCGGTGCGGGCGTCGATGAAGGCATCGCCGAACAGGAAACGGTTGCCGGCGGCGTACCGCGGGCTGGCGGCGTCGGCGTCGCCACGTTGGAACTGCACGGACTGGACGCTGACGTCGATGTTGCTGGTGTAGGTGATGCCGACGGGCTGGCCCGGGGTGATACCAAGCGTTGAGGCGTTGATGACCGTCGAGCGGCCCGCGCCGACGTTGACCTGGCGGCTGAAACCGGTGAGGCCGGTGCGGATGAACTTGCTGCTCAGCGTCACCGTTGCGGGGTCGGGGTTGGGATTGAAGATCACGATCTCTGAGGTGACGCCGTTGCCTTGAGTCAGGTTGGTTATCGCACCGCGACGGCTGCCAAAGTCGGCATCGCCGATGGTGCCGAACGCGGCCTCCTGGCCAGGGACGATGCGATACGCGCTGACGGCGGCAACCACGCCCTCGAAGACCGCAGCCTTCGCGGGGTCGGTCGTGCCGTTGGATTCTGGCGCGACACGCGTACGAAGGGCGGCGCTGAAGACGCCCGTGCCCAGTTGGGCAAAGTCGTCGATACCGAAGCCCTCGCGACGCTGCGACTCGATGCGACGCCACTGGCCGTCGCCCGGCAGCACGATCTGGCGACCGTCCTGCATGTATGCGACGAGCTGCATGTCCACCGCGAAGTCCTGCGGATTCCAGACGACGACGTAGTTGAGCACGCTGCCGGGCGAGCGTTCGAGGCGGGCAAAGGCCCACTCGTCGCTGACGCGGCTGGTGAAGGCGTCGCCGGTGCTGCTGCCGAAGTCGTAGTGCGACAGCGTGGCACCCAGCGGCTGGATGATCGCGGGATCGACAGCGACGGTCTGGCCCTGGGTGTTGGTGTAGGTGCTGGGGTACTGGTACTCAACGACAAGCGAGTATGGCACGTTCTGACGCACGGGGCCTTCCTGCACGATCTGCCCGCCAATGGGCGCGTTGATCGTCACGCCGTCGCGGGTCTGGGCCCCGATGGTGCGTGTGGGGAAGGTGTCGACCAGACGTCCGCCGTTCTCGTCGGCGAAGGAGTAGTAGAGCTTGACGGTGTAGCTGATCGGGAAGGGATTGGGATTGACGATCGGGACGAACTCGCTGATCAGATTCGTGCTGAAGCCTTCGGGGTAGACCAGGCGGTTGACAACGGGTTGCGTGTCGACCTCGAGGACGTAGGAGCCCGTGCTGTCGCCTGGAGCATCGACGATGACGAGGATTTCCTCGCCCGCAGACGCCGGGAAGTTGAGAGTGGCTGCGGAGCCGAAGTTGTTGGTCTCATCGCTACCAATCGCGACGATCGAGGTATCGGGCAGGCGGCGGAAGACATCCATGCGGCCCAGGAGCGTCGAGCCGTCGGGCAGGGCAAGGCGAATGAAGACGCGGCCCGGGGCCAGCGTGGTGAAGCTGTAGAGGTCGCGGTCGCCCGAGGGGTTGATTTCGGGCAACTGCGGACGGAGGCCCTGACGCAGGGTGCTGCCGTCGCCGGTGCGGTCGTTGAGGACAATGGTGGTCGGGGCGTTGAAGTCGATCTCGCCCGTGTCGCCGCCCGGGGGCGGGTTGGTCGGAATCGGACCCTGGACCGCAACGCGGTACTCGGCGGGCGTCGTGGTGTTCGCGCCACTGAGCGGGATGACGAGGATGTAGTACTTGGCGAGGGCCACAGAGACGTTGAAGGTGAAGGTGGCTTCGTCCAGAGCCGCGCCGGCGCTGAAGGAGCCGATGAGATTCTGGGCGACTTCGGTGCCCTGGCTGTTGAAGACCGCCTGGAACACTTCGACGCGCGGCCGCAACCCGAGCAGGCTGCTCGAGAGCGGCGTGATCGTGACGGTGTGCGAGCCCGACGCGATGCTGATGAAGGAGAACAGGTCGGTGTCGGCGGCCGAATTGATGCGGGGATTGCCGGGTTGGCCGGCAGACGAGCCGCCCAACTGCCCGCGACCGTTGCTCGCGAGGATGGCGATGGGGGTGGCGAGCGGGAACTCGCCCTGGTTGGCGTGATCATCGATCGACGCCGTCAGGACGCTGAGGCTGTAGGCGCCGGTGGGCGTGGTGTTGGTGTTGGGGGTGACGGACTCGACGACGACGAACAACACGGTGCCGCGTGCCACGAAGGGCACGAAGGCCGAGACCGGATCGGTGGAGAGGTTGTCGCCCAGAACGCCGCGAGTGCCCAGCAGTGTGCCGGTGGAATCGAGGATCGACACTCGGCCGCGGAAGCCGCTGCCCAAGGCGCGCTGGAGGCTGACGCTGACTGGCCCGCTCGCGGGCACTTCAATCGTGAAGAGGTCGGTGTCGCCCAGCACTTCGATCACGCCGTTGGACGCGCCGGAGCCGTTGAAGTTGTCGATGTTGATGCGTGAGGCGAAGGAGAACTGGCTGGTGTCGTAAACGTCATCGTTGTTGACATCGACCGAGTCGGGGTGGTCGTCGGTGGAGTTGAAGTTGATGCGGAGTTCGTAGCGGCCGATGTCGGCGGTGGGGTCAAAGCCCTCGACCACGATGAAGTAGAACGGATAGCTGCGATCGTTTGGAGGAGCGAAACGGGTGGTGCGATCCGGCTGGACGCTTGCACGAACCACCGCGTCCTGTCCGGCCACGGACGGCTCGGTGCGGCTGGAGGAGGCCAGCTGCAGATAGAACGGATGGACGATTGCGCCAACGCCGTTGATCGGAATCTCGGACACCTCATACACCGTCACTCGGGGACGCAGCGTGCCGTCGAGGGGGCGAACGCTGACCGTGATGAGATCCCAGCTGGGGAACTGGAACTTGAACAGATCTGTGTCATCGCTGGTTTCGAGACGACCTGCGATGAAACCAGAGCCCGAAGCATCCTCGAGTTGGACTTCCGAAGCGGACCACCACTCGAACTTGTCGCCGAAGTCATCCGAACTCGCGCCGGTCTGGATCGAAACCTGATACGCGCCTTCGCTGGTCGCGACGCCGCGAATCTGGATTGCGAAGTTCTGACCGGTGATGCCGCGGCCGATGAAGCGGAACGAGCCATTGCCGATGTTGACCGGGTCTGCCTGACGGATGCCATCGCTGAAGATGATCATCTGTGCGTTCAAGGTTGAGCCCGGAGCGCGGCTGAAGGTCACGACTACGTCGGCATCGCCCGTGGCAACAAAGCGGAAGGCGTCAAAGTCGACCGGCTTGATCGGCGTGTTGTTGATCACCCCGCTCGCCGCGCCGACGCCGTTGGACTCGGTGCTCTGAGGATCAGAACCGATCCGGATCGTCGAAGCGAACAGATCGAGGTTGGGATCGTCGCCGCCCACGTCGGTGTGGTCGTCGGTGACGATCTGCCCGTTCTCGATGTCGCTGGCCTGATCGTTGTTGGTGTTGATGAACAACTGGTAAGAGCCAGTGGCGTACCGCCAATCGATGTCGGGATCGACGTTGGCAGTGCGGACTTCTGACGCGTCAGGGATGTTGTCATAGAACTCGGGCGGGTTGGGAATGCGCCAACGCTGGGCGCTCTCAACCTGCACGAAGTAGACCTGATTCGCCACGACCGGGAAGACGACGCGGGAGTCGCGTCGATTGAACTGTCCGACAAACGGTTGGCCGTCCGCGCCGAACACGACCTGCTTGGCTTCGCGATCGCCCGTCGTTGTGAAGGCGAACGCAGGGTTGTCGTCGTTGTAGGCAATCTGGCTGAAGTCGTTTGAATAGACGCGGAGAGCGGCATCAAGGTTGCTCTCGTATGCGGGCACTTCAACGGACTGTGTTTCGGCTGTGAGGACAACCGCACCCTGACCAGTGATCGGCGGATAGGACCGGCGATAATCTACGAACTGCGCAACGCCCAGATCGGTGATGCGCGACGTTGAGATCCGAATCTCGGCGGTGCCCGTGGTTGCGGCGCGGAAGAAGTACAGGTCGGTATCGTTGATCGTCTGGATCATGCCCTGCGAGCCGGCCAGCACAGGCGCTGTCCGGTTCGAGGGATTTTCGCGCAGGTGACGAGAATTGTCACTCAAGAACGCACCCTGGCCCGGACGTTCAGAGATGATGTCGGCGTCGTTGGTCTGCGGGCCAAGCAAGCGACGCAGAGCGCCGATGAAGTCGCCTTCGTTTGCAATTTCCGACGCGGGCGAGCCGACAACGTCATCAGCATTGGCGCCAAACGCTCGCGGGAGGTTGGGCAACGTTGTGGTCACATCGGCCAACGGCAGGCTGTTGTTGAACGTGAGGGTGCCGTCGCGGTTCAGCTGGGCCCGGCTCGGTCCGGCATCGGCGGTCAGAGAGAGGTTGTATCGCCCGGTGCCGCTCGCTGCGGCGACGACGACGTAATAGACCTGGCCGCCCACCAACGGCACGCCATCGTACTGGTCGTTGCGATTGACACGCGCGAGCGAGGGATCCACCATGCCCGGGTTGTCAGGGTCGCCATCGCCCGGCGGTTCTTCAAGGTTTGAGAAGCCGATATTGCCAGCGCCGAAGATTGTGTTGAAGTTGCTGTCCAGCACGAAGACCTGGAAGTCGGCAAGGTCGTTGAACGTGCCAGTCACCTGCAGGGCGAGCCGCGAGGCGGGGCGGTCGTTGCGGTCCCACTGGCCTGCCAGACCATCGTCGAAGGCAGCCAAGGCTCTCACAACGGCGGGGCGTCCGGGCACGTTGGTTTCGAAGTCCACACCGTTGTTGCCCAGGCGACCCCATGAGAAGGAATCGTCGGGCAGCGGGCCGTCGCCCGTCACGGCGTTCAGGTACGCGATGTTCTTCGCGGGAAGCGGATTGGTGGTGTTGGGGAACGGGAAGGTGATGTTGTCGAAGTCGCCGCCCACATACAGCGTGTCATTGCTGGAACCCGAATCGAGCGTTTCCTCTTCGAGAGGTTCCTCGGTGTCATCGAAGGACGCGAGCGCAAAGACTGGTCCATCGGGACCGATCGCACCGCCCGCGCGAACGAGATCGAGCGTGAAGGGCGACGCGAGGTTGAAGATGCCCAGGTTCGCCGTGACAGTCGCTGCGAATGCGCCGCCCACGGCAAGCACGGGCACGGGCTGCACGCCCTGCGTCAGGGACGCGGGCGTCCATTCGGCCAATGCGTTCACTGAGCCGAAAATGTTCATGCCAAAGTCGAGGAACTCGATCGCGGGGCTGTACGTCGGATCCTGAACATCCTGCCCGGTACGGACCGCACCCCAGCCCAGCAAGCCACTTGACGCAATGCCGTCGCGGCCGGTGAAGTCACCGCCCATGATCAGCACACGCTGCGGAACATCGTTCGCGTTAGGATCAGGGTCGTGATCGGTACCGTCAATGTCAACGTAGTTGTCCAGTTCCACTTCGTACGTTGCGAGCGCGAACACCGAGCCGTCGATGTTGCCGACGGGAGGAGCTGTCTGGCCTGAGCCGACGGACAGCCGTGAACGGTTGACGCCGTTCCAAGCGATCACGCCAGAGCCGAATTCGCCACCGATGTAGAGCGACTGGGGCGGATCGCCCGGATCCGCAACTGCCTGGAGCACGGGCGGACCGGCCTGGAATTCTCGACCAGCACCAGCATCGGGCGCGTCGAATACCGCCAGCGCGCGAACCGGCGCTGAGTTGGTTTCGAAAAGCGGATCGAAGTTCGGATCTTGAGGATTGTCGCCCGAGAGATTGGCCCAGCCGCCCGGCACAGAGAACTGAGCGATATTGGTGGCTGGTGTTCCGCTGACGGTCGTAAACGAACCGCCAACGAACAGACTGTTGATGCCCGGATCCGGTTCCGCTGGCAACGGGTCGGCGTCATCGGGATCAAATTCTTCGGGATCGTACGCAAGAGCAGCGAAGACCGGGCCATTGGTGCCCCCGCCAAGGAACTGCGGGCCTTGGCCGCGATTCCACTGATACCGCCCGGCGATCAGCTGCCACACGATCAGATTGTTGATTTGAACGATCTGGCCATTGACGACTTCCTGATAGATGAAGTCGCCGCCGACGACCAGGCGACGCGGAAGCGTCTGGGTGGCGTTGGCGAAAGGTTCCCAGTTATAGGTGACATGAATGACCGGACCCGAGGTGTTGGCCGTTGCCGGGTTGTCGATGAAGCCCTGCTGCACCGGCTGGCCATTGAGTATCACCGTGTTCTGCTTGCCGGTGGTGAACCAGTCGCCGCCATCAAAGCCTGCCATGGCACGCGAGAAGTTGGAGAATTGACGCCCCAGATCCTGCGTGTCAAACGCTCCGCCGAGGAACAGAGACGTGCCTGCGTCGTTGTTGTTGCCGTCGTAGTCCAGCAGCATGTCGGCAGGCGGGGTGAACTGGAAGACATCCGAATCAGCGCCGCCATTGACCTGCGGCTCGATGCGGCCTTCGCCGATCGCGGAGACTCGCAGGCCGCGGTCGCGAACGACGTTGCCGTCGGCGTCAAATGTCGGGAATGGATCGCTCCAGGGCAGCGCCGTCGCTTCCGAGGCATTGCGGCGCGCGATGTTCTCCGGCCCGATGATGCCGTCGGGATGGTCGTCGTTTGTCGGCGTGGTGGTGTGGGTGACTTCGGCGAAGACGTTGTAGGCCTGACCAGCGTCGAGTTCGAAGCCATCGACGAGAATGAAGTACCGCTGGCCGCCAACAAGCTGCACACGGAGCGCGGGGTTCAGACCGTTCGCGTCATCGGAGAACGCGAGACGATTGCCCTGATCGTCGTAGAGGCTCATCGCGGCATTCGTCAGCGGGCCAGGTCCCTGACCAGCGGCGGGAGCGATGGGCGGGAAGAAGTTGGGCGTCAGCGTGATGATGCCAAGGCCGGTGCCTTCTGAGATGAAGCTGAAGGCCTCGGTCTGGAAGACCGGCTCGACCATCACGGGATTGGGCAGCGTCGATGACGCGTCATAGTTGAGGAACTGGCCAGCGAACGTGAAACGACGCGAGATCCGGTCAGCCGCCGCCGAATTGGGCTGCGCGTCAAACAGCAGGAAGAAGGGGCCCGTGGCAAGCTGCCGGTTGGCGTTGGTTACTTCGTCGCTGCGGACTCGGATGAAGTAGGTCTGTCCGGCGGCGGCGCGGAAGGCGACCGCAGCATCGTTGATGCGGCCTGATTGCTGATCGCTGACGATCAGATTGCCGTTCTGGTCGTAGATGTCCAGATGCGTGTCGACACGCTGCGCGAGATTGGCTTCTTCGGTCGACTGGGCGTTGATCGTGACGAGCGTGTTGAATCTGGCTTCGTTGGGCGCGGTCCAGCTGTAGATGATCTCGTCCTGACGAGTGCGGCTGTTGATGGGTCCGGTGCCACCCAATTGTCCGAGGATCGCGCCTCCGGGAATGAACACTCCATTGGGTGCGATGGTGGGAGTGGCAGAGCCCGTTTCGAAGCCAACGCCCAGCTGCGTCGGAGGGTTGGTCCGATTGTCGAGGCCACCAACCGTGAAGGTGGAATTGGTCGCTCGCATCCGCAGCGTGTATGGCCCAGTGGTCGCAAACTGCCCCGCCACCGAGATGATGTACCGCGTCCCCTGCGTCGCGACGAAGCCCGCCCAGCCGTCCTTCTGGAACCCGCTGGTCAGCGTGCCGTTGTCGTTGCCGATTGCCACGAGCGTCTGCGTCGAGGCGACGTTGACGCGAACGGTCGAGTCAAGGTTGCGATTGGCTTCGTTGGCGGTGTCCGCCAGCACGCTCACGAACCCGTTCGCCGGAGCGATGAACTCGAAGAAGTCCACGTCCGTGGGCGACGAGATCGTCTGCGCCGCGGTGAAGCGACCATCCGGCCCCGCAGTCAGCGGAAGCGGATTGGTCGGGCTGCCGTCCAGCAGCACGCGATCCTCAAGCCGGTCCAGCGAGTTGCCTCGCGCGCCGCCCACGCCCAGGGCGCGTCCGACTTTGCCGGCGAGCACCGCCGCGAGTCGGGAACCTCGGGATTGAGAACGAATAGTGCCGGCGGCTGCGCGATCCTGCGCATGACCGGCGTTGTTGCGAAGCGGGAGGAACGAACGGAATTCCCTGCTCACCATGGCGCGGCTCCATCTATCGCCCACAAGTATCAGCCTCAAGCGCCGACTGTACGGCGCAAAGCTTCATGCTGCGTGCCCGCTGCGCGCTCCAGCGCGTGCGCTGCGTCTGTCTGTCAACGTGAGCACGGGCGCTTGGCGCTCGCACTCACGTTCATCCACTGGCTCGAAGGCCGGTCGGCGGAAACGGGAGAGGTTGCCCTCTTCGCTTTCACGCCTCAGGCGCCTCCACACCCTTCCTCCCAAGATTGCCCGAGGGCTCTGATGGGGGGCGGGAGCGTACACGCCTTTTTCCCTCGCGGAGCGACCGACCTCGTGCTCCGGAGCGGGGCTGCTGCTGCAATAGCATACAGGAAAGTCCGGGTGCTTGTCCAGTCTAATTCCTCAGCAAGGGATGGCATAGTAGATAGGATTCTGTTCGCTGGCCGTCTCATGCCACCCGCTTGGGTTGTGGTAGGGGTTTCCCCTCCGGCCGCACAGAATCCCGCAGGCCGCCACGCGTGTCTTTCCGTCCGCCCGCCCTCCGCGGTTGCGTTCATCGCGGGCCCGCCTTCATCGTTCGCAGGACAGCCGCCTCTGCCAGAATCTCCGCCGAGTCATATAGAGGAAGGGGACAGGTGTCCTCCTGCAAGACCAGCGGCAACTCGCTCGACGCCAGAATCACGGCCTCGCACCCCTGACCGGCAAGTGATTGGGCCACCTCCAGCACGCCCGCGTGGCTCTCTGGCCGGCTGTATCCGTAGATCAGTTCGTCAAAGATGACCCGATCGACGAAGTCGGCCTGCTCGTTGTTGGGCGCGAGCACCTGAATCCCGCGCAGGCCCAGGTGCGTCTGGTACGTAGACGAGTGCATCACCAACTTCGTGCCCAGGATCCCCACCACCCGCCGCCCATCCTGCGCGATCGACTCGCCCACCAAGTCCGGCATCGTCAGCCACGGAATCGGGCTGCCTACTTCCGCGAGTTGCACGCCATGCTGCACCGCGTTGTCGGGCGTCAAGCAAAAGCTCGCTCCGCAGCGGGCCACATGCTCCGCGGAGCGCCGCAACAACTTGCCCACGCTATGCCAATCGTCATGGCGAATCGCATCGATGTACGCCGAGAGCGGCTCGTTGTGCAGGCTGATGCGGGGCTGCTCGCTGGGGCTGCGCAAACGCCCGGCGTGCCGCGTGAGCAGGCGATAGAACAACGCCGCTCCTTCGGGACTGACGCCGACGATGCCAATGTGGTTGTTCGCGCCGGGACTGTTGGGCTGGGAGAGGCTCAAGCGAGAGGGACCTCCAAGGTTGGTCAACCGTAGCCGCTCGCGCGAAGTGGCACGGGCGTCCCGTCCATGAGTCGCAGGACCTTTATGGCCCCTGCCCAGCGTCCCGATGGCCTCGCACTCGGAATCGCTCTGTCGGGAGCGCACCCGCACTTCGTACAATCGTTCGATGTTTCGCGCCGGAACCAACTCGCCACCTCCCCACGACGCATTCGCCGTGCTCGGCCTGCCCAGACGATTCGACCTCTCCCCAGGTGACGTGCAACGTGCGTACCTGGGCAAGGTGTTGCAAGCCCACCCCGACGCCATCGGAGCGGAGATGCTGGAGGACCTTGACGACGCATCCTCGCTCGCGGCGGACCTCAACCGGGCCAAAGCCACGCTCGAATCCGACGAAGCCCGGGCCAATCTGCTGCTCGGCTTGCTCGGCGGCCCTGCGAAAGAAGCTGACAAGTCGCTGCCCGACGGGTTTCTCATGGAGATCATGGAGATCCGCGAGCAGGTCGACGCCGCCCTCGCCGCGAAGGGACCCGAGCAAGCCGCCGAACGCGCGAAGTGGAAGCAATGGGCCCAATCTCATCGCGCCGAATACACGAAGGCCACCTGCGAGATGTTCCAACGCCTTCAGGCCGCCACCGACACCGGCCGGAACGCAATCGCCCGCGACCTGCGCCGCCTGCTCAACGCCTGGCGCTACATTGAACGCATGCTCGAGCAGTTGGACGAGACTTATGACCCGGCGAAGGCCGACTGGAAGGACGGGGGACCGCAAACGAGAAGCGAAAGTCGATAGAGTGAGAAGAGATGCAGTCCGTACCTTTCCACGCCCGATCCTGAAACACTTGTCGCGTTTCGCTTTGTCGCTCTTCGCTTGAAACTTGCCCGGCATCTACACCATCCTCGCCGCGCTCCTGCCGATCCTCGTGATCGTCAGCGCGTTGTGCTCCGCCGCCGAGACGGCCCTCTTCAGCCTCACGCAGGCGGATCGCATCCGGCTTCGCAAGACGTTCCCGCGTGTCAACGACGCCGTGAGCGACCTGCTTGCCCAGCCCTCTTCGCTGCTGGTCGCGGTTCTGCTGCTCAACGTCACTGTCAACACGGCGTACTTCACGATCTTCGGCCTGGTCGCCCAGGAGTGGCTCGATGGGATTTGGAGCATCGTCGCGGCTCTCGCCAGTGTCTTTGTGATGATCATGTTCGCGGAGGTCCTTCCCAAGGGCCTCGCGGCGGTCCATCGCATCGCGTTCTGCCGAGTGATTGCGATTCCGGTCCTCGCGTGGTTTCGCCTGATCACCCCAGTGCGCGTGCTGCTCGACTCGTTTGTCGTGGGTCCGCTGGCTCGCGTGGTGCGGCCCAGCGTCGAGCCGCGAGCCGCGCTGACAAGTGATGATCTGTCCAACTTGGTCGAAGTCGCCGCACGCCAAGGCGTGCTGCACGAGGACGAGGAGCAACTGCTCGGTGACGTTGTGCAACTCTCCACGCTCCGCGTGAAGGACATCATGACGCCCCGCGTGGACGTCCGCACGCTCGCCGCGACCGATACCAGCCAGGAGCTCCTGCAAGTCGCTCGCGAGACCGGCTACACGCGATTTCCTGTGTCGCGGGGCCCGCTTTCCGAACGGACCATCGTCGGCATGGTCAACGCCCATCGCGTCCTCCCCATGCTGAGCAAACAAGGCGCCGCGGCTCGCCTGCCCCTTCCCACGCTCGTTGAACCTGTCCGGTTCGTGCCCGAACGCGCCCGCGTGGACCAACTGCTCGAAGTCCTCCGCGTCGCCCGCGCCGATGTCGCCATGGTCGTCAACGAAAAGGGCGAAATCGTGGGCATGGTGCAGATCGACAACGTGATCAACGAACTCATCAAGTTCGCCGCCGCGCCCGAGGGCAGCCACGCGGCCCAGGTCCGCATGATCGGCGTTGGCGAGTGGGAAGTGCCCGGCCGCCTGAGCGTGCGCGATTGGGAGGAGTTCTTTGAGCCCGCCATGACCGAAGCCCAGCGTGGCCGCGTCAGCACGGTGGCGGGCCTGATCCTCGCCCGCCTGGGCCGTCTGCCCCGCGAGGGCGACCTGGTTGAAATTGGCAACGTATCGCTGCGCGTCGAAGCGATGGCGACGGGCGGCAGGACTATTGACCGCGTGCGCGTCTCGCTCGCCAAACAAGCCGACAGCAAGTCCGCTGCGAACCCATCGAGCAAGGAGGCCACGCCATGACCCCGCTCGAGTGGGCATTCTGGTGGTCGCTGCTCGTGCTCGCCATCGCCGCCAGCGCGCTCTGCAGCGGGCTTGAGGTAGGCAGCTACTCGCTCAACCGCGTGCGCCTGGACCTTCGCGCCGCCCGCACGCCGCCCGACCACAGTGCGCGCACGCTCCTGCATGAACTGCGAAACCCCGCACGTCTGCTCGCGACGCTGTTGATCTGCAACAACGTCGTCAACGCGATCGCCGCCGAAGCAGCGTCAAGCATCCTTCAGGCGGGGGCGTACTCCGCCCTGGCCATCGCTGTGATCAACACGCTCGTGCTGGGCCCGGTGCTGTTCATCCTGGGCGATGCCGCGCCGAAAGAAGTCTTCCGCGTCGAATCGGATCGGCTCACGCCGCTATTCGCACGCAGCATCAAGGGCGTGCGGATCGTGCTCACCATGCTGGGCGTGCTGCCGCTCATTCTGTTCCTCTCGCATCTACTTGAGCGCGTGCTCAAGTTGCCCCGCGACTCCGCCAGCGACGCTCGCCAGCGCATCGCGCAGCTGCTCAAGGAAGGCGCAGGGCACGGCGTGCTCTCTGAGAGTCAGGTGTCGCTCCTTGATCGCGCCCTGATGTTCCGCACCATTGCGGTGGGAGATGAAATGGTCGCGTGGGAGAAGGTCACCGTCCTGCCCGCGAGCGCCGAACGGTCGCGTGTGCTTGATCTGGTCGCGGGCAGCCCCCACGCGTTCTTTCCGGTCGTCGACCGCCAAGGCCGCGTCATCGGTGCGATTCGCCACCTTGACCTTTACACGCAGACCAAGAAATCGCCTCAGGAACTGGTCCTGCCCGTGCCGCGCCTCAAGCTCGACACCACCGCCCGCGATGGCCTGGCCAGTTTGCGGACGCACAAGGCCCGCATCGCCATCGTCGAGGACGCGTGGGGCAAGCCGGTGGGCATCGTCTCGGCCAAGGATCTGGTCGAACCATTGACGGGCGAACTCGTAAGCCTGTAACCGGAGCACAGTCGCCGCGTCCTATTTCGGCCCCTGCAGCGCACAAACGGATCAGTCATGCCCCACACCACACCCCGTTCCAGTTCCCATGCACGCCCTCGCTTCGCGGGCGTGCGCTCGCTCATTTTGCCCCTGCTCGCCATCGGTGGCCTCGTCGCTGTCATGGCCTTCAGCCGCGGCGGCGGTGGCGGCCTCGCGCCCACACCCGCCTACTTCGACAAGGCCCTGACGCTCGCGAGCGCAAACGACAAGAGCACCGCCTCGGGCAAGCCCGTCTTCGTCTTCGTGACTGCCGACTGGTGCCCGCCCTGCCAAGCCCTCAAGCGCGACGCGCTGGCTGATCCAAAGGTCGCCGAAGCCGTCTCGAACCTCACCGTCCCGCTGTACGTCGACGCGACCAACACCGTACCCGATGATGTCGCGTCGCTGGGCATCTCAGGCTTCCCCACCGTCATCCTGCTGCAAGATGGCAAGCAACTGGGCCGCTTCACGGGCAACACGAGTGCGAGCAACGTGCTCGCATTTGTCGAGCAGGCACGCAAGTAGGCCGGAAGCAGTCGAACGACCCGCGATCACATCCCGGCGACTACATGCCGGCATAGTCAATCAGCCGCGCCAGTTCGTTGCGCAACTGCGACCGGTGCACCACGCGATCCACGAATCCGGCCTTTCGCAGGAACTCGCTGCGCTGGAACCCGTCGGGCAGCTCTTGACGGATCGTCTGCTGAATGACGCGCGGACCCGCGAAGCCAATGAGCGCCTGCGGCTCCGCGATGATGACGTGCCCGAGCATCGCGAAACTTGCCGTGACGCCGCCCGTGGTCGGGTCGGCCAGAACGCTGATGAACAGCCCGCCCGATTCGTCCAGTCGAGCCAACGCAGCGCTGGTCTTGGCCATCTGCATGAGCGACAGGCCCGACTCCTGCATGCGGGCCCCGCCCGAGCAACTCACGACGATCAGCGGCAGCTTCTCCGCCGTCGCATGCTCGATCGCGCGGGTCAGCACCTCCCCCACCACGCTGCCCATGCTGCCCATCATGAACGCCGGATCAAGCCCCGCGACCATCGCCTGACGACCCTTGATGAACATCGTCCCCGCCTTGATGGCGTCCTTGCAGCCACTCTTGATCTGCTCGGCGAGCACGCGATCGGAGTACGTCTTGAGGTCCTTGAACTTCAGCGGGTCGGCGGGCGACAGGTTCGTGAACATCTCCACGAACGAGCCCTGGTCCGCCAACTGTGCCATCCGCTGCGTCGCGGAGACGCGATGATGATGCCCGCACTCCCGGCAGACCCACAGGTCTTCCTCGAGGTGCCCGCGATACAGCATCTTCTCGCAGGCCGCACACCGCAGCCAGACCCCCTCGGGAATCTGGCTCTGGGTATCGCGGACGCTTGCCCAGGAACGGGCCGGGGCCTTCTTTGCAGAGGCCTTAGGACCGACGGCCTGAGAAGGCCCGCCTGCGGATTCCGTGGTAGGTGCTGCGGTCATGCGGGAAAGTTCGTCGCCCATAGTGTGCGTTCCTGCGCTGGGTCGGGCCATCCGTGCCAGCCCGGCGGAGTCCCGCTCGGGCCAAGGGCATAGTTTAGTGGAGTTCTTCCGTCCCTGCACGCCCAAATTCCGCCCGAGAACGGGTTTCTGACAGCCGATAGTCCCTTCACCCTACGATTCCTGGCGGCTTGGACCCTTTGGGGCTCGCTGGAAAGTATGGCTGGGGTTGGGTATGATCTTGACCCAACGCGCTGACTTTTGATTCTGGCTACGCGTTTGGTGTTAGTAAGGACTTTGATTTATGGCACATAAGAAGGGCCAAGGCTCTACCAAGAACGGTCGTGACTCCAACCCGCAGTACCGCGGCATCAAGCTGTACGGTGGCCAGGACGCTCAGCCCGGCTCGATCATCGTGCGCCAAGTCGGGACTCCGTTCAAAGCAGGATACAACGTCCGCATGGGCAGCGACAACACGCTGTACAGCGTCGGCAATGGCAAGGTCGTCTTCCGCGGTCGCGACGTGCACGTCGTCCCCACCGACGCGAACAGCCCCTGCCCCGTTTGGCTGAAGAACTAAGTGGAAAGAACTGGGCGGCATGGGCCTCCGGCCCATGAGTCTCAATGGCTTCTAGCCGTTGGGCTCGAAGGAATTCAGACGGGCCAGAAGCCCGTCTGACTCACGGCCTAGAAGGCCGCGCCACGGGGGAACAGCATGCCCCGCGAATCGCAAACATCCTTCAAACTCCGCCACGATCTCTATGAACTCGCAGTGACTCACGCCCTGCCCATGGCAGGGTTTTTGTTTGCCGTGCATCAGCGCGGCACGTCGCGTCCGCCCGTCACGCTCCGCGAAGACTTCTCCGGCACCGCCGCGCTTGCGCGGGGCTGGCTCGCCCTCAACCCCAAGCACCGCGCCCTCGCCGTCGACCGTGACAAGCGTGTGCTCCGCCGTGCCACCGAAGTCGTCGGCTCTTCGACGACTTCGACGCCTCTGGCGAACAGTCTCACCACTCGCACAACCGACGTTCTCGCCGCCACCGACCGAGCCGACATCCTCGCGGCGACCAACTTCCCGCTGGGCTACTTCCACACTCGCCCCGAACTGATCGCGTATCTCCGCCACGCCCGCCGCTGCCTCACAAAGCACGGTGTTTTTGTCGCGGACCTGTACGGCGGCTCCAATGCCTTCGAACAAGGCGTGACCTCCCGCGCAATCCACGAAACGCGACCGTCAGGAAGCGTCAAGCAAGCTGATGTTCTGTCCTCGCGCGGCGACCAACAGCATTCGACGAACTCCAGAGCCAAACGCACGCGACGCTCCCTCGCGGTCGCGTTTCGTTATCACTGGGAGCAGCCCGCGGCGAATCCGACGACCAACCTCGTCACCAACCACATCCACTTCGAACTGCCCGCGGGCTCTGCGTTCAATCCGTCGAAGACAACCCGCTACATCCGCAACGCCTTCACCTACCACTGGCGACTCTGGAGCATTCCCGAACTTCGCGATGCGATGCTGGAAGCCGGCTTCGCGAGCGTCGAGGTCTACGACCGCCTCGCCGACGGCATAGACGCGGACGGCACTACGTACGTCGCGCCGCTTCGCGAAGACGACGAGTTGGATGATCCGTACGTGGTGTATGTCGTTGCTCGCAAGGATGCGTGATGCTTCGGCAAGCGGCGCGGTCGCTGCCCAAAGTCGCCGCTCGGCTTCTCGTACGCTTGCCCTGTGGAACTCACGACCCTCCGCTACTTCAAGGCCATCGCCCAGCACCTGCACATGACCCGCGCGGCTCGCCAACTGGGCGTGACGCAACCCGCACTTTCCGCGATGGTCCGCAAGCTCGAAGCCGAACTGGGTGCCCCACTGCTCGACCGCACCGGCAAGGGCGTCGCCCTCACCGACGCTGGCAAGGTCTTCCTCCAGCACGCCGAGGCCGCGCTCCGCGAGGCCGACGCGGCAACCCGAAGCGTGCGCGAATTGCTGGGCCTGGAACGCGGCACCATCCGCGTGGGTGGCGGGGCGACCGCGATCACGTACCTGCTGCCCCCCGTGATCCATAGCGTCCGCGAGAGCCACCCGGCGCTCACGTTCTCGATTCGCGAAGCCGGTAGCACGCAAGTTGCCCAAGCCGTGGCCCTGGGCGAACTCGATCTTGGCATCGTCACGCTCCCGCTCACCCTTCCGGAGAAGAGCGACCTGCTGACGCTCGAACTGGTCGACGATGAATTGCGATTGATCGCGCCACCCAAACGTTCCGGCTCGAAAGTGGCGTGGCCCGCCAGCGAACCCTTCCGCTGGAAGGACATCGCCGGCATGCCTGTCGTCGGCTTTGAAGCTGGCAGCGCGGTCCGAAGCGTCATCGATCAAGCCGCGGCCCGCGCGGGCGTGACGCTGCACTACGTGATGGAACTGCGCTCGATCGAAGGCATCAAGGGCATGGTCGCGGCGGGGATCGGCATTGGCTTCGTCTCTCGCTTTGCACTCAAGCCGGGGGAGGGCGTGGCGTGCAAGGACTCCAAACTCACCCGCAAGCTCGCCGTCGTCCGCAGGAGCGATCGCCAGCCCAGCCCCGCCGTGCAACAGTTTGAGCGGTCGCTCCAGCAGGCCGCCCGCGCCAGCAAGCCCCGGCGGGCCTGACTGCCGCACGGACGCCATAATTACAAGTTACCGAAGACGTAATCCTGATCGATTCGATTCATGCCGATGGACTGGTACGCTTGCATTGTTCCGATCCACTCCCCAAGGACCCCCCATGCCCTCGAACCCATTCAACTCTCGCAAGACCCTCACCACCAAGCACGGCAGCTACACCTACTTCGCCCTTGATGCCCTCAAACAACAGAAGATCGGACACCTTGACAAACTGCCCTATTCGATCAAGGTGCTCCTCGAAGCCATGCTCCGCAACGTCGACGGCTTCATCGTCACCGACGACGATGTCGTGGGCCTTGCCAACTACAACGCCAAGAGCCCGGTGAAGGAAGAAATCCCCTTTATGCCCGCCCGCGTTGTGTTGCAGGACTTCACGGGCGTGCCTTGTGTGGTGGACCTCGCCGCGATGCGCGACGCGATGAAGGCGATGGGCGGCGATGCGAACGCAATCAACCCGCTCGTGCCGTGTGACCTTGTCATCGACCACAGCGTGCAGGTGGACGCATTCGGCACCAAGAACGCCCTGACGATCAACGCCAACCGCGAATTCGAGCGCAACAACGAGCGGTACGAGTTCCTCAAGTGGGGCCAGCAGAGCCTGAGCAACTTCCGCTGCGTGCCGCCCGCGACGGGCATCGTGCACCAGGTCAACCTCGAGTACCTCGCCAAGGGCGTGTGGACCAAGCCCCTGGACGGCGCGACCGTCGCCTATCCCGACTCCTGCGTCGGCACCGACAGCCACACCACGATGGTGAATGGTTTGGGCGTCGTCGGCTGGGGCGTGGGCGGCATCGAGGCCGAGGCCGTGATGCTGGGCCAGCCCATTTACATGCTCACGCCCGACGTGATCGGCTTCCGCCTCAAGGGCAAGATGCCTGAAGGCGCGACGGCGACCGACCTCGTCCTCACCGTCACGCAGATCCTCCGCAAGAAGGGCGTCGTTGATAAGTTTGTCGAGTTCTTTGGCGATGGCATCGCCGCCCTGAGTGTGCCCGATCGCGCGACGATCGGTAACATGGCTCCCGAGTACGGCGCGACGATCGGGTTCTTCCCGATTGACAGCGTGACGCTCGATTACCTGCGGTTCACCGGTCGCGATGAAGAAACCGTCGCGCTCGTGGAGGCCTACTGCAAGGCCCAGGGCATGTTCTGGACGCCCGGCAGTCCCGAGCCCGAGTACACCGACGTGCTCGAGCTCGACCTCTCCACCGTCCAACCCAGCATGGCCGGCCCCAAGCGCCCGCAGGACCGCGTGGAGCTCAAGAACATCAAGGCTGAGTTCCTCAAGAGTCTGGGCGCGCCACTGGGCAACACGAGCTTTGGCTTGCCCTTCGAGAAGATTTTCAACGCCAAGGGCGAGGTCCAAAGCGGGCCGATGACGCCTGCCCCCGCCGGCAAGTCTTCCAACACGATCACGCATGGCGCCGTCGTCATCGCTGCGATCACCAGCTGCACCAACACCAGCAACCCTGACGTGCTGATCGCTGCGGGGCTCGTTGCTCGCAAGGCCCGCGCCCTGGGCCTCACGCGCAAGCCCTGGGTCAAGACCAGCCTCGCCCCGGGCAGCACCGTCGTCACCGAATACCTCAACAAGGGCGGCCTCACTGAGGACCTCGACGCTTGCGGCTTTTTCACCGTGGGTTACGGCTGCACGACGTGCATCGGCAACAGCGGCCCGCTGCCCGATGAAGTCGAAGCCGCCATCAAGGAAGGCGACCTGATCGTCGCCAGCGTGCTCTCCGGCAACCGCAACTTCGAAGGCCGCGTCCACCAGAGCGTCAAGGCCAACTACCTTGCGAGCCCGCCCCTGTGCGTCGCGTATGCCATCGCCGGAAGCGTCGCCATCGATCTCGCGACCGAACCGCTGGGCACGAGCAAGGACGGCAAGCCTGTGTTCCTCAAGGACATCTGGCCCAGCAACGCCGAGATTCAGGAACTCAAGGCCAAGTGCATCGAGCCGGGCCAGTTCAAGCGGCAGTACGGCCAGGTCTTCACGGCTAACGACACGTGGAACAAGGTGCCCGTCAGCAAGAGCGACCAGTACAAGTGGAACGACAAGTCCACGTACATCCAGCACCCGCCGTACTTCCAAGGCATGAGCCCCACGCCCGACGCTTCCAAGATCGGCGCGATCAAGAGTGCTCGCTGCCTCGTGAACGTGGGCGACAGCATCACCACCGACCACATCTCTCCCGCGGGCGACATCGCCGCGGCGAGCCCCGCGGGCGAATACCTCAAGACCCTGGGCGTGCCCAAGCACGACTTCAACAGCTACGGCAGCCGCCGCGGGAACGACCGCGTCATGACCCGCGGCACGTTTGCGAACGTGCGAGTCAAGAACAAGCTTGCGGTTGAGGGCGGAAAGATCAAGGAAGGCTGGTGGACCACCGACTTCAGCAAGACCGGTGGCAACAAAGTGAGCGCGATCTTCGACGCCAGCCAGAACTACAAGAAGGAAGGCACGCCTCTGGTCGTGCTGGGCGGCAAGGACTATGGCATGGGTTCCAGCCGCGACTGGGCGGCGAAGGGGACACTGCTGCTGGGTGTGAAGGCCGTCATCAGCGAGAGCTTCGAGCGCATCCACCGCAGCAACCTCGTGGGCATGGGCGTTCTGCCACTGAATTACAAGGACGGTCAGAACGCTGCGAGCCTGGGCCTGACGGGCGAAGAGACTTTCGACATCCACCTCACGGCGAGCCCCGACGGCCTCGTGACACCCCGCTGCGACGTGAAGATCGTCGCGACGCACCCCTCGGGCAAGAAGACCGAGTTCACGGCCCTGTGCCGCATCGACACGCCCGTCGAAGCAGAGTACTACAAGAATGGCGGGGTGCTGCACACGGTGCTGCGGCGGTTGCTCAATGAGAGCAAGACGGGCGGGAAAGTGGCAGTGGGTGTGTAAGACCAAGGACAGATTGCGATCGCCAGACGTTCGGCGCGGTTCATCAGCGTCGAGTTCCTGCGCTGGCGATTGAATCTGTCGATCTTCCGAATCACACTTGGCTGAATCGATGTGTCGGGGGAGTTGCGAATTGCCAAGAGAATTTCACGCGGATGTCTCGAAGTTGTCAGTCATTGAACAGGCTGCCTATAGCCTGAGCCTGATGCTAGGGAGCGTTGGCCTGTTCTTTGTGATGGCGTTTCTCGCGCTCGCAACCCGTGGGAGCAATCGCCCGCTGCATGACGCGATCATCACACTTCTCCTCTGCGCGTTCTCCGGTTGGCACATCGTGCGGGAGTTCAAGGGTTACGGGCCATTGCCACGCGCGCGGTGGATCGCGTTCGCGGTTGCCGTGATTTCACTCAGCATCAAGTCGCTCGGCGGTTTGCCAATCCCGACCCCCAGAGTCGTTCTCGCTGCCGTGGCTGTGCTTAGTGGCTTGCTCATTCTCGCAGGAAGAATGATCGCGCTCAACGCTGGACCGCCCAGGAACGCGCCGGACTGAGGCCAATCGCTGACACGGTGCGATCAACGTGCCACAAATCGTGGCGCATGCAGCTAGCTGTGGCGGTGAGCACCTCAAGCTACAAGGGGGTCGCCATCGCCCAGCCATCCACGATCTCACAAGCCACGCGACGCACCTATCTGACCGCGTCGCGCGGTTTGGTGTTGTGCATCGAACGCGCCTCTCAGCCGAATCTCGCTCGCTGATCGCTTCGTCGAAAGCCCGTGATCGGTTCTGTCTATGGCTTGCTCATCTTGCGTCCTAGAACGCTCTCGCGGCAACTCCGGGAACCCCCAAAGCAGCTGAAATCGCTTGCATGCTTCAATCGTCGGAGGTATGCTCTCCCTCCACTGGAGGATTGAGATGAGACTGTGTTTCGCCATCGCCGCCCTTGGCTTCGTCGGCCTTTCCGCCGCGTCCGCCGACATCGTGAACTTCCGTTCCTGGCTCGACGCCAACGCCAGCACGCCCAACAGCTCGTCCAACGAGTGGTTTGGGACGCAGGGCGTCAACGGTGCCATGATGACCAGCGACAGTACCCAGTGGTACTCACCCGGCTTCCCAAATGGCACGCCGCTGCTCGCCCTGCGCAACAACATCGGCACCAACGCCGGCGCGGCGGGCCCGGCAACCTTCAACGGCTCATGGGCCCATCCCGGTCCCGGCATCGCTGCGGTGCTCGTCTTCGCCCCCACCGCTCCCATGCTGATCGGGCAGGTGGACGTTCGTTCCGAATTGATCGCGAACGGCCTTTCGGGCAACGGCGTGACGATCTCGGTCTTCACCACGATCGCAGGCAACACGACCAGCGTCGGCACTGTCACTCTCGTCGGAACCGCCGATGAACGCCTGGACAGCTTCACCTTCCCCACGACGCTCTTCCAGCCGGGCGATCGCGTGCACATCGCCTTCGGGGACAACGGCTCGTACCTGTTCGATCACGTCAACTACGACGCGACGATCGGCGTGCCGACGCCCGCAGCAGGAGCGGCCCTGGGCCTTGGCGTCCTGCTCTCGATGCGTCGCCGTCGCTAATGTCGCCCGCTTCGCAGAATGAAGAAAGGCCGCGGCTTGCACCGCGGCCTTTGTCATTTTCTGATGACTTCGAACCCTTGATCACAGGTCCGTCTCGATCACTTGAACACCAACGCCGTCGGCGACATCAGCAGCACCTTGCCCTCGCGAAGCTGCATCATCCCCGTCAGTTGGCCCTCAATCTGCGAGTACGCCCGCTCGCCCACGATCGCGCGGATCGCGGCGAACAACTGGTTCTGCGACAGCGCGCCGTGCCCAGCCACGCCGGCTCCCGGGGCCGCGACCATGCCGCCCAAGGACTCCTTGAGCACTTCTTCGAAGGATCGCGGAGCGGGGTAATCGCGCACGTCAAAGTCCGCGAGGCCCAGTTCCTTGCCCATGTCGCGCAGGGCGTCATCAAGCCCGCCCACTGCGTCGGCCATCTTCAGGCCCAAGGCCTTGTCGCCCGTGAATAGCCGGCCCTCAGCCGTCTTCGACAGATCGATGCCCTTGCGACCGCTGCTGACGCGCCCGGTGAACAGGTCGTAAGTCTCCGTCATCTTGCGACGCACTTCCGCGACGTCCTGCTCGCTCCAATCACTGCCGCTGGCGAACATCTCCGCGCGAGGGCCACGACTGCGACCCACGACGCCCACTTTCAGCTTGTCGTACAGACCTTGCATGCTCATCTTGCCGCCCACCACGCCGATGGAGCCGACGATGCTGCTGGGGTTCACGTAAATCCTGTCCCCAGCGACGGCGATGTAGTAGCCCCCGCTCGCGGCCATGCTGCCCACGCTCACCCACACCGGCTTTTTCTCCGCGACACGCTGCACGCCCTGCCAGATCACTTCGCTCGCCGTCGCGCTGCCGCCTGGCGAGTTGATCCGCAGGATCACGCCCTTGATGTCGTCGTTCTTGAGCAGGTCTTCGAGGCTGTTGCGGATCGTGCGGCTGCCGACGCTGGGGCCGCCGCCAAAGGGGCTGCCGCCGCTGCTGTCGCCGTCCATGATCGGGCCATCGATGTGCACGACGCCGATGGTGGGTCCGTTGGTCTTGTACTCGGGCTTCTTGCCCAGCATGCTGAGCATCGCGAAGGGGTTGCTGAAGTCCATCTCGGCCTTGGGGGCCTCGACGAGCTTGGTGTTCCAGGCGATTGGTGCGGAGTACTGTGCCCGGAAGTGCTGCGTCATCGTGGGCAGGTCGATCACGCTGTCCACAAGGCCCGCCTGCTTGGCGTCATCGGCCTGCGCGAGCCAGAGGTCCTTCATCGCGCTGTCGAGCTGCGTTTCGCTGAGCCTGCGCCCCGAGAGCATGGGTGCCCGCAGGTTCGCGTACATGCTGTCGAGCAACTGATTGATGTTCTGATCCCACTGCGGGCTGGGCTTGTTGCGGCTCATCTGCTCGCTCGCGCCCTTGTAGTCGCCCACCTGCACCATGTTGGCCTTGATGCCCGCCCACGCGAGCGTGTCGGCGAGGAACATCTCTTCCATGTACAGGCCCGGCAGCATCACAGGCCCGCCGCTCTGCGCGATCACTTCGTCGGCATATGCGCCGAGCATGAGCTCGGTCGGGCCGTATGCCTCGCTGAAGACGTGGATCTTCTTGCCCGCGTCGCGGAATCGCTTCATCGCCGCGCCCAGTTCCTGCACCTGGGTCGCGGTGATCGTTGCGTCCTTCAGGCGGATCATGAGGGCGTCGATGTCATCGTCGTTCGCCGCGTTGTCGATTGCGTCGACGACGCTGCGGAGGGTCAGCTCTTCGCTGCCGCCCAGAATCACTGACATCTCGGGCAGACGCTCGAGCAGCTTGCCTTCGATGTCAATCCGGCCGACGCGCGTCCGCTCCCCGGTCTCCGCAGCAGCGGCCTTGTCGGTCGCGGCGTCCTGCGCGAATGTCTGCGCCGGCGCGACGGCCAGACCAGCGATCAAGGTAAGAGCAACGAGCGAGAACCCACGCGAGCGGAAACTGGCCATGCGAACTCCTTGGGCCGGGAAAGCCTTTGAACAAAGGACGCTCCCGGTCGCTGCATTGTTCGCTCGCCGACGCCCAGAGTTTCAGAAGAACCGAAAGGCGCAAGCCCCGGGTTCCACCAGCCGCCCCAAACCCGCTACCCCACCACCGCCCCATGCAACGACAAATTGTCCGCCCCATCCACCCGCACCCGCACAATCCGCCCCAGCATTCCCTTTGCCGACGCGCGAGGCACCTCGACAAAGACGATCAAGTCCCCATCCGTCCGGCATGACAACTGCACAGTCTCACCGTCGTCCTCGAACGCGGGCGTGAGCACGTTCGCGCCACTCGCCGAGCACGCGCCGACATGGTCTTCTTCAAGTCCTGATGCCAGCCGTCGGCCACTGATCGTGATCGCGACTTGCCCCGCCGCGCGGCGTTGGCCTTGCGTCACGCCCCGCTTTCGCAGGCTCTTGGGCGAAAGGCCTTCGACCATGACATCGAATGTGCTGCCGACCTGCTCCAGACTGATCTGATGACTGATCTCGGTCTGCAGCGCAAGCAACTCGTTGTTGCGTCGGCGCTTCACGGCTTCGGGCACATCATCCGCGAGCTTGTCGAACGCCGGCGTACCCGGCCGAGGCGAGTACTTGAAGATGAACGCGTTCTTGTAGCGAGCTCGGCGCACCAGGTCCTTGGTCAGTTCAAAGTCCTCGTCGGTTTCGGAGGGGAAACCGATGATGAAGTCGCCCGACGTGGTCAACGGGCGGCCGATCTCGGGCTGGTGCAAGTACTGCTTGGCCCGATCGAGAAACTCCAGATACTCCTCGACGCTGTACCCGCGGTTCATCATCTGCAAGAGCCGATTGCTGCCCGATTGGGCCGGCACGTGCAGATACCGGCACATCCGCGGATGATCGCGCATCACTTCGAGGACGTCATCGCCAAAGTCACGCGGATAACTGGTGACGAACCGCAGCCGCTGGATCGCCGGCACTTCATCGTGTATCCGGCGCAGCAGATCGGCAAACGTCGTGACGGACTCGCCCGCGAACGGATCACGCCGATGCCCGCCCTTGTACGAACGCCCCTTCTGCGGCTGCACCACGCCGTTGACCGTGACCGCCGCGCCGTGCTCGAAGCGATAGTGGTTGACGGTCTGCCCCAGGAGCGTGATCTCGATCACGCCGCTGTCGGCGAGCTTCTTGCACTCATCGATGATGTGCTCGGGCGGACGATGAATCTCGGCCCCGCGTGTAAAGGGCACGACGCAGTACGTGCAGAACTTGTTGCACCCCCGCGTGATGCGGACGTACGCGCTGGTTCGTGAGCCGGGGCGCGCCGCCCCGGTCGACTCACCATCAACGCTCGCTTCTTCCAACAAGCCACCCTCATCCACCGGCGAAATCGCCCGCGACAAGTCCAGCATCTCCAGCGTGTCCTCCGCCGCCGCCAGCGTGGAACTTCGCCGCGACGCACTGCCCTGCAGCGCCACTTGTCCGGCACTCACGACAACGGGCTCATCCGTCGCTCGCCCGGCTCGGAGAGCCGAGGTACCCGACGCGAGCTCACCCACCAAGCTCTCATTAGTCCGCACCGCGTTGTCCAAGAGCCCCGGCAACTTGTCCAGCTCCCCCGGCCCGCACAACACATCCACCACCGGCATCCGCTTGATGAGGTCCACCCCATCGCGTTCCGCCATGCACCCCAGCACCCCCACCACCAGCGTCGGTTCCTGCTGCTTGCGCAGCCGCAGCTCTCCCAGCCGGCTCCAGACCTTCTGCTCCGCGTGCTCTCGCACCGAACAGGTGTTGTACAGCACGACGTCGGCCTGCTCGCTGGTGGGGACAAACTTGTACCCCAGCGCGCGTAACTGCCCCGCCACCAGCTCGCTGTCGAGCTCGTTCATCTGACAGCCAAACGTTTCCAAGTACACGTTGCGTTGCGCCATGAGTGAGGCAATGGTAGGATTCAGAACGCGCAACGCCCCCGGGGAGTAAACATGCCAATCCAGCGATCCACACGTCCGATCACGCTCGAGGAACATGCGAAGGTCACCGCGCCCGAGACCATCCCCGTCACCAAGCTCGAGGCCGTCTTCTCCACCATCACTCGCGGCGGATGTCTGCTCGTGTGCGGGGGCATCGGTATCGCCTGTCTGCTCTCCCTGGGCGCGTTCTCTGGATTCCCGAGGATCCTGCTCGCCGCGTTGGCCACGATTCTGATCCTGATCGGTCTGGTATTCGCCAAGCCTCTGCCTGCGATCCTCTTCGCCGCCATCACGGGACGGGAACGCATCATCGCCCGCACCAACGTCCGCACGGACGCCCTCGTCGAAACTTGGAACATTCCCGCCCGCCGGGTCTTCGCCACGGACTATGGCGACGACATC
This sequence comes from Phycisphaerales bacterium, assembly GCA_022843045.1. GTDB lineage: Bacteria > Planctomycetota > Phycisphaerae > Phycisphaerales > UBA1924 > BJHL01. Next base: position 33,832 of record JALHOJ010000002.1, on the reverse strand, counting down.
CTGATCTGGCTCATCGAAACCGACGACGGCGAGTTTCTCCATATTTACGGCGAAGAACACGCCGTCGATGCCGAAGCCGCCTGGATTCCCGGACACATTACGATCCACATCGTCGCGAACTCGCACTGTCTTGGCACAACGCTCGAAGGACCGCTCATTCCATACGTCTGGCTCTCCGACGAAGCCGCGCAGGTGCTCAGCGAGCCATTCGTGACCGGCTACTGGATTCTGGACGCCAAAGAAGTCGCCAGGCTCAAACCACTCCTCGAAGCCGACGCCGCCAGCCACGCCGCCAAGCACGGCACCAATCCACCTGCGCCCTAATCCGCTCCCAGTTCGCCGCTCCCCGTTCGCCTCTTCTAACATCCGCCCGTGTTCCGCGGTCTTTCCCTCGCTGCCAAGTGCTTGCTCGTATTCAGCGTCGCCACGACTCTCGTCGTGCTCGCCGCGATGGTGGCGCCGTGGATTCGCATGACCCGCCTCATCGACGAAGGCCAGCTCGAAGTCTCGCGTCAGATGGTCGCGGTGTGGGAGCGTCTGGGCGAATCAGAAAACTCCCTCACCGGCCCCCCATCGCCCGGTCGCCTCTGGAACCTGCCCGCACCGGGCATCGTCACCACACAGCGCGCTGGCATCAGCGCTCGCATGCTCACGCTCGCCGAGGCCCGCGTCGACGACGATCCGTTCGTGCGAGAGAGCATCACGTTCTTCGAAGCTCGCCCCATGGAAGTCGATCGTCAGCGGGCCTCCTGGGTCGGCACCAGCCGCGAGTACCGCTACGCCCGCGCTGTCTGGACCACCGGCGCTCGCGGCACTGGCCGCCAACTCGCCGGCCTCATCGAACTCAAGCGCCCCTCCATCTCCGCAACCTCGCAACTAATCACCAACACCGCCTACCTCCTCCTGGCCGGCGCGGCGGTGCTCCTCGCGGCCCTCGTCGTCTTTTACGTCATCACCCGCAAGCTCGTGCTCGCACCCGTCGGCCAGCTCCGCCTCGCCGCCGAGCGCGCCCGCGAGGGCAACCTCGCCTTCCGCAGCGACATCCAGACGGGCGATGAGTTTCAGGAGCTCTCCGAGACGTTCAACTGGATGGTCACCGACCTGCAAGCCACCCAAGACCGTCTCCGCGCCATCAACGCGGCGATGGACGTCAAGCTCCACGAACTGGAGGCATCAAACTCCTCGCTGCACCAAGCCGCGAAGCTCAAGGGCGAGTTTTTGGCCAGCGTGAGCCACGAACTGCGCACGCCATTGAACTCCATCAACGGATTCGCCGAACTGCTGCTCGAAATCGCCCGAGGCGAACTCGAACAGGGCGAGCCCAGCGCAACGCTGCTGAAGCGGATTCGATATCTTGAGAACATCCTGACCGCCGGTCGCGGATTGCTCGCGTTGATCAACTCCCTCCTCGAGATGGCCCGCATCGAAGCGGGCAAGGTCGATCTTCGCATCGAACTCGTCAACGTCCGCGATTCCTGCGATGGCTTGCTTGGCCTCATCAATCCACTGGCCACCAAGAAGCACGTCACCACCACGCTCGAAGTCGCCGACGACGTGCCCATCATCCGCACCGACCATCGCAAGCTCCAGCAGATCATCTTCAACTTCCTCAGCAACGCCGTGAAGTTCAGCCAGCCCCTCGAAAAGACCGGGCGCGAGCCTTCAATCGTGCTGCGGGCCGAGCGCCTGCCCGCGGGAGGCGGGGCTGATAGCGAAGAACGCGTGCGCATCAGTGTGATCGACAACGGCCCAGGCATTCCCAAGGACGAACAGCAACTGATCTTCGAAAAGTTCTACCAGGCCGAGGGCGGCCACACTCGTGAAGCCTCGGGCACGGGCCTGGGCCTGGCGATCTGCAAGGACCTCGCGACGCTGCTCAATGCGGAGATCCAACTCGTGAGCGACGTCGGCCGAGGCTCCATGTTCAGCCTGATCCTCCCCGTGACGCTGCACCCGCCCGCGCCTCCCGCCGCCGCGTCTCCTGTTGAGGCATTGCCCGCGAACGGCATCGCCGCACGCCTTGCCGAGTGATGATGTCACGGGTTGCCACTTAGGCAACTCCATGCGCGATGCGCACATCGATCGCCTTGAGCGACCCGTTCGCTTCGCGTCGAAACTCCACTGCGACGGCGTCCACCCGAACCCGATTGATCGGCCAGCCGTTCTGCTTCGCCAAGTACCTCGCAATGGCCCGCAGCTTCGCCCGCTTCCGCGCCGTCACGCTCGCGAAAGGCGACACGGTGAGCGACTTGGACGATGCGTCTCGCGCCCGCACCCGCGTCTTGACTTCGACGACAACGAACACGCCCTTTGGATCACGCCCGAGCAAGTCCGCCTCGCCCATAGGCACCCGCGCGTTGCGTGCGAGTATCTCCCACCCCAAGCGCTTCAATTCCTGTTCCGCGGCATGCTCACCCAGCCGGCCCACCTCATCGCGGTCTTCACTTCGCGCAGTGCCAAACGCCATCGCCACCCACCGGCCGACGCGCTCAACCAACGTGGGCGGCTTGGGCACTGCCATGCGTGCTCACTTCGCGGGAGGGCCAGCCGGCGCGGAAGCCGGATTCGCGCCCGTTGCGCCTTGCGGGAAGTACCGCCGCTCAGCGATCTGCGCGAGTTGCTCGACCACATCGCTGGTGTCGCTGATGTTCATGCGATTCGCAAGCCGCGTGAAGTACCGCTCCAACGCGCGATTGAATCGCTCCTCGCGGATGCGGTCTTCAAGCACCAACTGAGCGTTGTACAGGTCTTGCGAGCGGTCCTGGATCGACTCAAGGAACAACCAAGCCTTGCCCGCGGATACATCGATAGGCCCGGCGACCTGCCCCACTTCCACAGTCCGCGCCGCCTCGTTCAGCTTTGCGTTTGCGAACAACTCCGCGTTGCTCCGATCACCCGCGATCTCGCGAGCCTCCAGCCCGCCCGTGGCGCGGCGATGCGTGTTCGCCTCGCTCTTGGCAATTGCCTCAAACGACTCCTTCGCGTCGATCTTCGCCTGCACCGCCGCAATCGCCTCCGCGTTGCTCGCGGGCACCACAATTTGTCGAAACGTCGCGAGCGGCGGGCGATTGAACGTGTCGTACAACTGGTCGTACCGCTGCGCGATGTCGCGCCCCGACACCTGCACGCGCTTGGACACCTTTTCCTGTACCTGGAACTGAATCAGGTTCTTGTCGCGCTCGCGCCGCTTCCACTCGTCAAACGTCACGCCTTCGGTCTGAGAGAGCGTGCGTTCCGCGACTGCCCGCGACCCGCCCATCCGCCGCTGCGCGTCGCGCTGCAGGCGATCGATGAACGCAAGGAACCCGACCTTCTGATCCTGGTTGAGCGTCGCGAGCGCCTCGGCTCGCAGAATCTCGTCGCGGACAAACAACGCGACGCGCTTGGAGATCTCCTCACGAGCAAACACCCGCCACTGCGGCAAGGGCCGCCGCCTGGCTTCTTCCGAGAGAAACCGCCCGATCGGTTCGACTGTCGTCGAACCCGAATCCAGGAAGATCGACGCAAAGATCGGGTTGCCGTTGATGTCGCCCAACTTGGCATCGATGAACACCGGCGCACCAATCGGCCTCGCCGCGCCGCTCGCCATGGGCAGGCCGGGCCGCGCGATCACATCGCTGCTTGTGTCCGCGGGAACATCACCCATCACCTCAACGCCCGACGCCAACGCGGGTAGATCAGTCGCCACGTCCGGGCTCGTCGCGGGCTTGACCGCATTCACATCAAGCGGTCCCAGCGGCTGTGCCCCAGGCCTGCTCGCAAAGTCCGCCGGCCGGAGCGCCCGAGGCGGCCCCAACTCCCCCGCACTCGCGCGAGGCGCTGCGCCATCCCCAGCGCACGCGCCCAGCCACGCCAATCCCGGCACGCACATACACGCGGCAAGCCAAACTCGGAACGGGCGTGGATTGATGTCTCGCATAGCGGCGGCCTTGCTCGCAGAATGAATCGCGTCGGCCCGATGCAACCAACGCGCGTGGGGAACCACCACCGGAAAGCCGCACAATCGAGGCCCAAAGGGTCGCGCCGCGCGGTTCGGAGGCTTACACTGAGCGTACGCGAGCGCCGGGATTCGTTCCCATGCTCGACCCAGGCTTTCTGGAGCCGTTTCTCGGCCCGGACTGACCGTCCCATCTTCGCCTTCGCAGCAAGGAACCCGCGACCCATGGCCGACCAACCCAAACTCATCATCGACTCTGACTGGAAGAGCCAGGCCCAAGCCGAGAAGGAACGGTTGGAACAGCAAGCCGCGGCGAAAGTCGCGGCCAAGAAGGCTCCGCTGGGCGCAATGCCCGCAGCCGCAGGCCCCGCGGGCGAAGAAGGCGAAGAAGCCGAAGCCGGCCCGATGGGCTTCAAGGACATCGTCGCGATGCTCGCGACCCAGGCGATGAGCTACATGGGCTACTTCCCTGACCCGCGCACGGGTCAGGCAGTGGTCGCCCTCGACTATGCCAAGCTGCACATTGACATGCTCTGCATCCTCGAAGAGAAGACCAAGGGCAACCTGACCGAAGAAGAACAGGCGTTCATGACCCGCAGCGTCAGCGAACTGCGCCTTGCTTTCGTCGAGTTGTCCAAGGCTGTCGCCAAGGCTGTGCAGGAAGGCCGCATCAAGCCCCAGGGCGGACCTGGTGGCGGGCCAGGCGGCGCGATGGGCTTGGGCGGCATGGCCGGCCCCGGTTTGTCAGGCGGCGCGCCAGGATTGCACCTGGGCGGCACAACCTGACGAAACTGATCTCGCGGGTCGCCTCCGAACCGCGTTCAATTGCTGCTTGTCGCTTTGCCGTTTTTCGCTTTTCCCCAGGGCTTCCCTCGTGAGCACACCCGAAACCCCCGCCCCCACGTCCTCTTCCCCCGGCTTCATGGAGAAGAACTACTTCCTCCTCCGCCGGCTGCACAGCCTCACCGGCATCGTCCCCATCGGCGTCTTCCTGATCGCCCACCTGACGACCAACAGCAGCCTGCTTTGGGGCAAGTGGGGTCTGCGCAGTGAAGGCGCCGACGAGACCATCATCTCGGGCGGCGTCCATTACTTCTGGAAGGAAGTGCAGTGGATCAACAACCAGATTCCGCACCTTCTGCTGATTGAGATCGTGCTGTGGGTCTCCATCGCCTTCCACAGCATTCTGGGCGTCTACTACGCCCGCACGGGCAAGGCCAACACCGCGCGATACGCCTACCAGTCCAACTGGCGCTACTCGCTGCAGCGCATCACCGGCTACATCGCGATCTTCTACATCTTCTACCACGTCGCGACGCTCCGCTGGGGTTGGGAATTCCTGATTCCAGGCGACGCCAAGTGGTCCGCTGACTACGCCGCGAGCACGCTCGCCGCCGCGCTGCGAGGTAGCAATACCGACTTCACCGCGATGGGCGTGGTGACCAGCCTCTTTTACTTCGTGGGCATCACCGCGAGCGTCTACCACTTCGCCAATGGCCTCTGGACCGCCGCCATCACCTGGGGCCTCACCGTCTCCGCTCCGGCCCAGCGCCGCTGGGGTTACGTGTGCGCGATGGTGGGCGTTGGCCTGATGGGCATGGCGTGGATGAGCCTCGCGGGCGCGTTGATCACGCCGCCCAACGAGATGCGAGAAGTGGAGCAACGACTGCTCGACAAGCAGAAAGTGAAGCTCCCACCACAGCCCGGCACCATCGAGAGTCGCGCGGAAGAATCCCTCCCCATGACCACCGTCAGCAACCAAGGCGTTTCATCGGGCCAGTAATCCTCGTTTGCCTCGGGGAAACTACTGAGCGGATCGTTTGATCCGATTCGACAGTTCAGACGAAACCAACTCCGTCCTCGCATCCTTGTCCCAGCACACCCCGGGCCCCATCTAGGCCCGTTTCGAGCGAATCCCATGGCACAGCAACGAGTCATCGTGGTCGGCGGCGGACTGGCGGGCCTCGCCGCGTCCGTTCGCATCGCCGAGGCCGGCACGCCTGTCGACCTCTTCTCCCTCGTCCCCGTCAAACGCTCGCACAGCGTCTGCGCTCAGGGCGGCATCAACGCCTGCAATGAAGTCGCGCGGCAGCAGGGCTACTCCGAATACGAGCACTTCGACGAAACGATCTACGGCGGGGACTTCCTCGCGGATCAGCACCCCGTGCTCGAAATGGCCAACTGGGCCCCACGCATCATCGACCTGCTTGACCGCATGGGCGTTCCCTTTAACCGCACCAACGAGGGCAACCGCGACCTGCGCCTCTTCGGCGGCTCGCTCTTCAAGCGCACGCACTTTGCTGGCGCGACCACGGGCCAGCAACTGATCTACGCGTTGGACGAACAGGTCCGCCGCTACGAAGCGGAAGGCAAGGTCAGTAAGTACGAGTTCTGGGAGTTCCTGTGGCCCATCATCGAAGACGGCAAGGCCGTGGGCATTGTCGCCCAGGACCTTCGAACGATGCAGATTCGTTCGTTCCGGGCCGACGCCGTCGTCATGGCCACGGGCGGCAATGGCCTCGTGTACGGGAAGAGCACCCAGAGCGTCATCTGTACCGGCGCCGCCGCCGCTCGTTGCTATCAAGCCGGCGTGTGGTACGGCAACCCGGAAATGATCCAGGTGCACCCCACCGCAATCCCCGGCGCAGACAAGCTCCGTCTCATGAGCGAGTCCGCCCGCGGTGAAGGCGGACGCGTGTGGGTGCCTCGCAAGAAAGGCGACACCCGCAACCCCAAGGACATTCCCGAAGCCGAGCGGTACTACTTCCTCGAAGAGCGCTACCCGGCGTACGGCAACATCGTGCCGCGTGACATCGCGACGCGTGAGATCTTCAGCGTCTGCGTGAATGACGGCCTGGGCGTCGACGGCCAGAACCAGGTCTACCTCGACCTCACCCACCTCGCCCCGGATTACCTCACCAAGAAGCTCGGCGGCATCCTCGAAATCTACGAGAAGTTCGTGGGCGCCGACCCCCGCTTCAGCCCCATGAAGATCTTCCCCGCTGTCCACTACAGCATGGGCGGTCTGTGGACGACGTTCACTAAGGGCAGCTACAACCCCAACGATGCGCTCACGAAGCACAAGAGCGGCAGCCGCGCCCCGATCAACTTTGACATCGGATTGGGCATGCAACTGGGCGCGCCGAACAACAGCATGACCAATATCCCGGGCATTTACGCCTTCGGCGAAGTCAACTTCGCCTATCACGGTGCGAATCGCCTGGGTGCCAACGCCCTGCTCTCCTGCATCTTCGACGGCCTCTTCTGCGGCGTCAGCGTCGTGAACTACATCAAGAACGAAGCTCCCTCGAAGAAACCCGCCGATAGCGTGGCTCAGAGCGTCTTCGACGCCGCCGTCGCAAGCGAGCAGGCCAAGGTCAAGCGCTTGATGGACGCAGTGGACCCCGCCGGCAACCGCAACGTCGAAGTGAACCCCTACGCGATCGGCAAGGAACTGGGCGACGAGATGACAGCCGCGTGCACGGTCGTGCGAGGCGAAGCCCGCCTCAAGCAGTGCCTGGGCAAGCTTACGGAGCTCAAGGATCGCTACAGCCGCCTGAAGCTCGCAGACGCCGCGACCTGGACCAACCAGAGCATGAGCTACACGCGAGCCATGGGCGACATGCTGCTGATCGCCGAGGCGATCGCAAAGGGCGCGCTGGAGCGACGCGAAAGCCGCGGGGCACACTATCGCGAGGACCACACTGAGCGTGACGACGCAAACTTCATGAAGACCACCCGCGCCGTCTACGACCCCGCATCCCGCACGACAACCGTCGACTTTGTTCCCATCGACGCCAGTTTGATCAAGCCGACCGCCCGCACCTACGGCAAGAAAGAAGCGTCGGCAGAGCCCGCCAAGAAGCCCGCCCTCGCAGGCGTGTAACCGTTTCGCGTTCACTGTTCACGATCACTCACGTCATCACCGACTGCCATGATCTCCACCTTCACCAACACCGACGCCAACTCCCCCCTCGCCGCCGAGCTCGCCCAGCGCATGGCCAATCGCAAGATGGCCAAGGAAGGCCGCACCATCATCTTCCGCATCAAGCGCTGCGATGGCCCGGGCAAGCCCAGCCGCTGGGAGGACTTCAAGGTTCCGGTTCCCAAGAACGCCAACGTGATCTCGTGCCTTCAGTACATCGCGGCCAACCCCGTGACGGCTCAAGGCCAACAGAGCACGCCGGTGGTGTGGGACAGCGGCTGCCTTGAAGAAGTCTGCGGGGCGTGCACCATGGTCATCAACGGCAAGGTCCGCCAGTCCTGCTCGTGCCTCATTGACGACTATGCGCCAGGCGAAGGCGACGTCATGACGCTCGAACCCATGAGCAAGTTCCCCGTGATCCGCGATCTCTGGGTCGATCGCGAACGCGTCTTCCACAACCTCAAGCGCGTCAAGGCCTGGGTCCCCATCGATGGCACGTACTACCTGGGCGGCGGCCCCAAGGAATCGCCCCAGAAGCAGGAAACCCGCTACAAGCTCAGCGAATGCATGAGCTGCGGCTGCTGCCTCGAGGCCTGCCCGCAGTTCAACCTCGAAGAAAACAAGAACGAGTGGGACTCCGCCTTCATCGGTGCCCACGCCATCAGCCAGGCCCGTCTCTTCAACGAGCACGAAACCGGCAAGCAGCTCAAGGACGACCGCCTCGATGTCCTCATGGGCCCGGGCGGCGTCAACGACTGCGGCAACGCCCAGAACTGCGTCAAGGTCTGCCCCAAGCACATTCCGCTGACCGAGAGCATCGCCGCGATCGGACGAGCCGTCACCGTCCGCGCCTTCACCCGCTTCTTCAAAGACTGAGCCGTCGCGCAGCGACAAAGCGAAACGCTCGAGTCAGCAAGCGCCATCATTCACCTGCGCTTGCTTTCGGCAGGGAGCCGCACGGACCCAGACGATGACGAGCAAGGTAATCTCAGACTTGCAGCCACACCGCAGCGTTCGTGCGATACCCAGCCCAACGCATCTCTCCCTTCCTGCCAGTCTCTGTGTCTCCGAGCTGAAACTCGAGTCACGCCGGTCCCCCTAAACTACCCCATGGACGCCACCCGACGCGAAGCTCTTGCCTCCCTTGCCGGCATGTCCGGCGTTGCCGCTTTTTCGTTTGGCGCGTACTGCCAGACGGCGGATCCGACGACGCCCATCACAACCGTCAAGCCTGCCGCCGCTCCGGTGGCGAGCCTTGCGGCGTTTGACGCGACGAAGGGCGAATATGTGCTGCCGCCCCTTCCCTACAAGTCCGACGAACTCGAGCCGGTGATCGACAAAGCGACCATGGAACTCCACCACGGCAAGCACCACGCGGCGTATGTCGCGGGCGCGAATCGTGCGCTCAAGGAGCTTGCGGGCATTCGCGACGGGGGCGATGCGGGGCTGGTGCGGCACTGGGCGCGGGAGTTGTCGTTTCACCTTGGCGGGCATGTCAACCACACGCTCTTCTGGAACATGATGGCTCCGGCGGGGAAGGGCGGCGGAGGCGAACCCACGGGAGCACTGATCGCCGCGATTCGTCGCGACTTTGGTTCGTTTGACAAGTTCGTGGCGCACTTCAAGGCCAACGCGCTGCAGGTTGAAGGCGGTGGCTGGGGCTGGCTGGTGCTGGACACGCTGAGCAAGCGGCTGGTGCTGATCCAAATGGAGAGCCAGCAGGACCGATTCATTGCGGGGGCGGTGCCGATCCTGGGCGTGGACGTGTGGGAGCACGCGTACTACCTGAAGTATCAGAACAAGCGCAGCGAATATGTCGATGCGTTCATGAAAGTGGTCAATTGGCGGTTCTGTGAGCAGTTGTTCGACGCGGCGGTAGCCTGAAAGGCCCCTCCCAGAGGGAGGGGTTGGGGTGGGCGAATCGTGTGTCGCGCGATCACAGGTTTCACCACGAAGCAACCGCGACGCCACCCATTTCCGCGCAAACTGACGCTCAAACTTGACGTTCGCGCCCGGTTTCCCTATCCTACCGACTAATTCCGCTTTGATTGCGGGGTGGAGCAGCCCGGTAGCTCGTCGGGCTCATAACCCGAAGGTCCTAGGTTCAAATCCTAGCCCCGCTATTTCCAAGGCCGGTTGCGAAAGCAGCCGGCCCTTTGGTTTTCAGGGAACGCCGCTGAGAGACCTCAGCGGCGTTTTCGTTTTTTGGCCCACGCTCCCAAGGGTTTGCGTGAACGGCCGCACTTGGACAAGGTCTCTGCCACGCTGCATGGTCATAACCCGACTTTGCTCGGTCCGACCAGTTTGACGCGGTTCTGGCCCAAAGTCTCTCCGTATCTCTCTGGATCGAGAGCGCGGGTTATGGCGGGTTCCTGCATGCGAGAGCGCGACAGACGAAACCTTGGCCACGACGGACTGGGGTTGAATCGCTTCATTGCGATTCTCTGCACGATCATCTCTCGCGGGCAGATAGCGTGACGACTGCATAGGGAACCAATACCGGAGCAAGTGCTGCGTCCGGTGGCCGGAGCCCCGATGCGAACTCAAGATCCAGACACGATGACGCCCGAGCAACGAGACGCCGAATTGGCGAGCCTGTTTGCCCGTGGACTGGTACGAGCCCTCCGTCAAGAGCGATCCCCCACTGCCCGGCTCGCGTTGAACGACCAGCAGCATCCGGAATCCGCTCCGCATGCACTTGAACTTCCCCAACGTGACGGCATCAGTGTCTCCGCGCGGCCCCAGGGTTAGGGCTTTGGGCCGCTGCGACGAGGAACCTCTATGTCCCCCACGACCGACGCAATGGAACGACAACTGAGCGAACTGCAGCGCATGACCACCGGTGAACTGATCGATCTCTACGAAGAAATCCATGGCCACGCCTGTCGCACTCGCCACCGTGCGTATCTGATCCGCAAGAACGCTTGGCGTATCCAGGCCAACGCGGAGGGCGATCTGAGCGAGCGAGCCAAGCGGCGGGCGGCCGAGTTAGCCGACGACGCTGAAATCCGCACGATGGCCCCTCGCTCGTACACCTGCCCGCCCCAGCCCGGTGAGATCCGTACGACGGTGCGGTCCCTCGATCAACGCGAGAGCCGCGATCCACGTTTGCCCCCGCCCGGTTCCGCGATCGTCCGTCAGTACAAGGGTCGGACGATCCGGGTGATGGTGCTCGCAGACGGTGAGGGCTTCGAGTTCGACGGCGAGCGATACGGCACGCTCTCAGTAGTTGCCAAGAAAGTGACTGGTCAGCACATCAACGGCTACCGGTTCTTCGGATTGCGGGGTGGTCGATGACCAAGCGCGGCCAATCTTCCAACACGTCTCTGTCACGGGACCGCGGCAACCGATCTCCGGGTCCGATCCGGTGCGCGATCTATACCCGCAAAAGCAGCGAGGAGGGGCTCGAACTCGAGTTCAACTCGCTCGACGCCCAGCGGGAGGCTGCGGAGTCATACATCGCCAGCCAGCGCAACGAAGGGTGGGTGTGCCTCCCGGATCGATACGACGACGGCGGCTTCTCCGGCGGCAGCATGGAGCGACCGGCGTTGGAGCAGCTCCTGAAAGACATCGAGGCCGGGAAGATCGACTGCGTTGTAGTCTACAAAGTGGATAGGTTGAGCCGTTCTCTGATGGACTTCGCTCGCATCATGGAGACGTTCGATCGCAAAGGCGTGTCGTTCGTCTCGGTGACGCAGCAGTTCAACACCACGAGCTCGATGGGCCGCCTGACGCTCAACATCCTGTTGTCGTTCGCCCAGTTCGAACGCGAGATCATCGGTGAGCGCATCCGCGACAAGATCGCCGCCCAGAAGCGTCGGGGCAAGTGGGCGGGCGGCGTGCCGATCCTGGGCTATGACGTGGACCGTTCCGGCGGTAGTCCCCGCTTGGTGGTCAACCCCCGCGAAGCCCACCGCGTCCGCGAGATCTTCAAGATGTATCTGGATAAAGGGTCGCTTCAGCGAACAGTGACCGAGCTGAGGCACCGCGAATGGAAGAACAAGCGCCGAGTAACCCGGAAGGGCGACAGCGTCGGCGGCCAGCCTTTCAACACCGGCAGCCTGCACGTTCTTCTAACCAACCCGCTCCTGACCGGCAAGATCGTCCATCGGGGCAACACCTATGACGGCGAGCACGAGGCGATCGTCGATGTTGCCTTGTTTGAGCGAGTCCGCCAGCAGCTCGCGGAGAACGGTCGAACCGGCGGTATTGAGATGCGCAACAAGTACGGGGCCTTGCTACGCGGGCTCATGCGGTGCAAGAAGTGCGACTGCGCAATGATCCACACGTTCTACGGCAAGCGGAACAAACAGTACCGCTACTACAGGTGCCTTGAGGCGATCAAGAACGGAGCACACACCTGCGGAGCGTCATCGCTGCCCGGGCTGGAGATCGAGAAGTTGGTCGTCGACGAGATCCGCTCGCTCGGCAAAGACCGGGCGCTGCTCGACCGCATTCTCGCTGAGGCAGTGGTCAACGTGGACGAGGAACTCGCGGCGCTCAAGGCAGAGCGGGCATCGATCCACGCCTCGCTCGGCCGTATGGAGAAGGAGCTGAGGGAACTCATCGCGGACAAGAGCGGGAGTGCGGCCACCACCGCCCGACTGGCCAGTATCCACGAGCAGATCAGCGGAACCCGCAACCGCGTTGCCGAAATCGAAACCCGGCTGGGCGTGCTCGGGTCCAAGGCCATCTCACGGGAAGAGGCCAGAAAAGCCCTCAGCGAATTCGACGGCGTCTGGTCGCAATTGTCACCTCGAGAGCAGGCTCGCGTGCTGAAGTTGCTGTTGTCAAATGTCGAGTTCGACTCGGAGAAATCAACAGTCGCAGTGACGTTCCGAGCAACCGGCATCGCCGCCCTGTGTACCCGTCGACTGGAGGAAGCAGCTTGACAACCGTTGTCCGGACCATCCATATCACTCGGAAAGCCCGCCGCAAGCGCGTTGTGCTTGGACCAGAGGCCCCCAAAGCCGAACTGCCGGGCCGTGTGCCCCGCGTAGCCCGCCTGATGGCCCTGGCGATCAAGTACGACCGGCTCATCCAGAAGGGTGTCGTTGCGGACCTTTCCGAGCTTGCCCGCCTGTGCCGGGTCACACAGCCGCGTATGACGCAGATTATGAACCTGCTGCATCTTGCGCCGGATATTCAGGAACAGATCTTGTATCTTCCCGCGTCCTCGAAGGGCCGTGACGCGATCACCGAGCGTGATCTTCGGCCAATTGCCGCCACCGCCTCTTGGAGTCAGCAGCGAGCCGCCTGGCTAGCACTTTGAGCAGCAATTGTCCCATCAATTTCTAGGTGGCGAAGTATGTGTTGAATGCCGAAACACATCATCGATCGATTCGGCGACAATAAACTGTGCAGGATTGGCGTCGGTTGCAATTGCTTTGAAGTGAGCCTTGCCGCACTGGATCTTTGCGTTCTCTGAGACTCTCCGAGCATCGTCGAACAGCAAGGCCGATGGTTTGGTCTCTACGACGAAGTACAAACGCTCTTCCCCGTCCTGCTGTACGAGAACCGCCCAGTCGGGGTTGTACGGTCCAAGCGGGGTGGGCACTGTGAACCACCCGGGCAGCTTCGCGTAGACCTTGATCGCGGTGTTCCGTTCAAGCTCTTGAGCGAACGACTTCTCGACGTCGGAGTCGTACACGACGTGTTCGTACGGGGCCTTTGAGGCCGCCAGCATGTTCCGCAGATACCCGGTCAGCTCCTTGTTCTCGTAGAGCTCTTGGGCGTAGTAGAACTCATTGCCAAGGCGCTGGTACTTGATGCCGTCCACCAGCGCCAATCGTTTGCATCGATTGATCGCGTCAGCGGCCAGTTCGATGAACTCCTGGGGATTGCGTGAGAACTCGTCTAGTCGTCCGCTGTCAATCAGAATCTTGGCGATGCTCCTGCGGGTGAGGCGTGTGCGATCCTGCAGATCCGTGAGGATGTCAGGAAGCTCGATATCCGCTTCGTTGAGGACGACGACGGACGAATCACCGGACTCCGTGGCTTGGACGCCGCCGCGGCCGATCGCAACGTCGGCCTTCCGCCACTGCAACCGAGTCCGCGCGATCGGCGGTGCCTCCTCGATCGCCTTGCTGGCATCGGCGATTAGCTTATCGTTGTCGAAGTTGACGCGATACGTGGTCTTGTCCCGGATACGGGCCCAAAGCTGCTTGAACTGCTCACTATCCAGCACGGCGCGGCGGACCGTGATCGGCTTCCGGTCATCGGCGTTCTTGATCTCCAGCTTGCCCGCAAGCTTGCGCAGGATCTCCACGACCTGGTCCTTCTGCCCCGCCTCGCCGACAATCGCAACGGGCAGTTCGACCGTCTTGTTCTTGATCGCCTGACGCAGCGCATCCTGCACCTTGCCGCGAGCGTCAATGTACCCCTTCGCCTTGAGGTGCTCCCAGACGGCCTTCGACTGCTCGACGCCGAGCACTGTGACCTTGCCGTCGGTGCCCGCCGTCGCGACCTGCGAGAACTGGTGCTGCTCGACGATGCCGAACCGGATGCCGGTGTCCTCCTCGATTTCCTTCTGAAGGTTGTCGGCGAACGCCTCGTAGCTCTCGTTGGCCACCACGGTCAGCGTGTTGACCTCGAACCCGCGGACGCGCTGTCCGTCCTGGTTCACGCAGAGCCGGAGCCCGCGACCGATCGACTGGCGGCGCTCTCGCTCGGTGCGGATGTCGCGGAGCGAGCAGATCTGGAACACGTTGGGGTTGTCCCAGCCCTCCTTCAGCGCCGAGTGCGAGAAGATGAACTTCAGCGGCGTCGAGAAGCTCAGCAGCTTCTCCTTCTCCTTCATGATCAGGTTGTACGCCTTCTCAGCCGCGTCGCGACCAGTCTGATTTCCCTCCTCGGTGTCCACGGCTCGGCCGGTGCGCTTGTCGATGGAGAAATAGCCGTCGTGCACCTCGTCAGCAGCCTTCGACAGGTCGACCTCTTTGAAGAGCGTGTCGTAGTCCGGATGTCGGGCCCAGCGCTTGTACTCCTCCTCGAAGATCTTGGCATATTCGCCCTTCACGGGGTTGCCGTCCTTGTCGTACTGCCGGTACTTCGCCACCTCGTCGATGAAGAACAGGCTGAGGACCTTGATCCCGAGCGGTCGGAGACGCTTCTCCTTGTCCAAGTGCTCCTTGATGGTCCGCTTGATCATCTCGCGCTGGATGCTCGCGCCGTCGACGTCGCCCCACGACTCACCGGGCTTCAGGTACTTCTCGCCGCCCGGGTAGCGCAGCTCCATGTGCTCGCGACCCGCGGCTACGCGAATCTCGCCGACACGGCAGTTGGCATACATCGCGCGGCGCGTGGTCTGCTCGAGGTCATCGCCGTCCTGAACCAAAACCTCCTTGCGCTCCACGCCGTGGAGCGTTTCCACGTCCAATTCCACCTTCGCGGAGATGACGTTCCGCCGATTCTGCACGCCGACGAGCCGCACGAACGGCCGGTTGTGGGCGCTCTCCACCGTGGCGGCGGCCACTTCGATCTGCTTGACCAGCTTCCGCTCGTACGCGTCCACGGCATCGAGCCGGTACACCATGTGGTGTTTGTTCACGTGCGTCGCCGAGTACCGCAGCGTGCACAGCGGGTTCATGGCATCGAGGGCCAGCTTGCCCGCTCCGCTCAGGCCGCCGTCGACGCTCTGGGGCTCGTCCACTATAAGGATGGGACGCGTCGCCTTAATCAGGTCGATCGGCTTCTCGCCGCCGGTTTTCTCGCTGTCCTTGTAGAGGTTGTTCACGTCCTTCTTGTTGATCGCGCCGACGGTCGTCACCATGATCTGGATGTGCGGGCTGGTGGCGAAGTTCCGCACCTGGCCCATACGCGACGAGTCGTACAGGAAGTAGTCGAACGGCACGCCCGCGTACAGCCCGCGGAAATGCTCGGCCATCGAGTCGATCGAGTGGTACACGCCCTCCTTGATGGCGACGGATGGCACGATGATGACGAACTTGGTGAAGCCGAACCGCTTGTTGAGCTCGAAGATGGACCGGAGGTAGACGTACGTCTTGCCCGTACCCGTCTCCATTTCGACCGTGAAGTCGCCAGACGCGAGCGTGCTCGCCGGCGCGAGCCCGTTGCGAAGCTGGACGTCCTTCAAGTTCTCCAGCAGCTCGTCATCGAGCAGGGTGAGGCGGTTGCCGACGCCCAGGTCGCTCTCGGCGAAGCCCAGCCGCATCTGCGGGTTGGCCACATCACGCACGACCGTGAACTCCGTGCGGCAGAGCTCCTGGCCGCGGAACAGGTCGCACACGGACTCGATGGCCCGCAGCTGATAGTCGAGGTCTGGTTCAAAGTGGAGCTTCACGGCGATTCAGTCTCCGATGGCGATGTGGTGTGCACTATGCCTCTGACTACCGAAGGTTCCATCGAAGGTCCGCGACAATCTGAGCGTAGAGCTCATGAGGCATCCGGATCTCCACGAAGCTGGCCCCGCCGCCAGCGATACCGGTCACTACATACTGACCGGAGATGCCGAAGTGAAGCTCAGGCAGTTCGGCCCCATACTCCTTCTCAGGTGTGAGCTCGATATCAACGTGCAACTCGGCACTCGTCGTCACAGCCGCAAAGAAGGGAGGTGTTCGATGGTTCTCCCAATGGCACGATGTGATCCCCGAGTAGCGGGCTATCTGGACGAGTGGGCGCACGGTCTTTCCGGCGTGGCGTTCAGTACCACGCGAATCAGTAACGGGCAACTTAAAGGTCTTATCTGCAGGCGCTGCTGCGGGGGGGAACGTAGAGATCAGCGGCTTTAGGTCGCGTTGCAGGATGTAGAAATCAACTCGATCCACACGGTCTCTGCCGCCACCAGGAACCTCCGGAACCCCATCAGTGAGCTTCTCGAGCCGCCACACGACCGCAGCGCCGCTCGTGTCGATCACCCAACGGGGACTGCCACCCTCTCGACGGTGACTTCGAATGGCGTAGTTAAAGTGGCCCTGCTGATTCAAGCACAGCACGTATTCGAGATTTATGGTGATGCGGCTCATAATGAACTCCGGACGGCGACTGCGGTACTTCGATGATTTGGTTTGTAAGGGCACTACAGGCTGCGAATACGGCCTTCGTCAAAACCACGCTGCACCAGAATCGCCACGACGTTGGTCTTCACCACATCGTCAGCGAACGCGTCATCGCGGAAGACGACGGCGGTCTCGCCGGCGGGGTTCAGCTCCGTGTGCCATTTGGCAATTCCCAGTGCAAGGGCCTCTCCATTCTCTCTCGCAATCGCTGCATCGAGGCACGCGATGAGCGATCCCGCACCGACCGAGTGGACCACTTTGCCAGCAATTGTCTTGGTCTCGATAGGTACGCAGAGATCGAGGCCTCGCTTGAGCAACAGCTCGTTGAGAAGGTCGCTTGATGTCCGTCCCGGCTCAATGTGTTCAACAGAGGCCTCCAGCCGATCGGTTGTCACCGACTTCGCGGAGTTCCACAACCGGAGGCACGAGTAATCGAGACGGAAGGTTCGATACCCCACGTCTACCGCACCAAGACGGCCATCGACAACAGCCCGGCCCGCCCGTCTAAGTCGTTCTTTGGTGAGCGTGGCGATGTTCCGGGGTTTTCTGAGTTTGTCACAGAATGCCGCCGCCTCAGCCTGCTCGGCATGCTCGGGGTCGAGCGGTTCGGGAAGTTGAACGAGAATGAACCGACGTTGCTTACCATCCTCACGATTCTGCAGCATTACAGAGTGACCTGTGGTGCCGGACCCTGCGAAGAAGTCCATGACGATGTCGCCTTCGCCCGTCATCATGCCCACAAGCTCTTGCAGAACGAGCTCGTCCTTCGGGAAATCGAAGCAATCCGTGCCCATCAACTCCCGCAGCCGTTTCGTTGCCGCTCGGCCGTCTTGGTAGAACACGCTATACGGGGCCTGGTATTCTCGGTCTTTCAGGTATGACTTGATACACGGCACGGCCGATTCGTCCTCGCCGAAGTGCACTCGTTCGTCAGCGATCCACGCCTGCATCTTCTTCGGGTCGCTCGTCATCCATCCTCTGGACGGCACGGCTACAGGACGCCGAGTGCGGGGATGCAAGACCTCGTACTTAGGACCTCCACCGCCGGGCCACGAGATGTTGTCCGGAAAGTAGATGCCGCGGTGATCGACATGGGAGTAGTGCTTGTGTGCTCTCGCGGGGTGGCTGTCGGGCAAATCCTTGAACCACGCCTTCAGAGCAGCTGTCATCGCAGCATAATCATTGCCGTGCTGGCGCTTGAGTCGGTCGTACTGTGAGTAAATGTCTTCGAGGCCCTTCTTTCGCTGACGCCACTCGATTTCTGCCGCCTTCAGATAGCCGCTGTCCCGCGCATAGCAGACGATGTACTCGTGTGATATCGACACCAGTCGAGAATCGTTCTTGCGACCTGCTGCCCAGACAAAGTCGGCAACGAAGTTCTCTTCTCCGAATACATCGTCCATGAGCGAACGGAGACGCGGATGTTCAGCTTCATCGCAGGAAACAAAGATCGCACCGTCCGGCTTCAGCAATGACCTAGCCAGCCGGACTCGTGGCAAGATCATGCTGAGCCATGACGTATGGAACCGGCCCGACGATTCCGTGTTGCTGGACTTCTTCAGTCCCTCGCTGTCCACCTGGCCTGTCCGGGCGAGGTAGTTCCCGATGCCATCTGAAAAGTCGTCGGGGTACACGAAGTCCTTGCCCGTGTTGTACGGTGGATCGATGTAGATGAGCTTCACCTGACCCGCGTACGACTTTTGGAGCAGTTTGAGCACCTCCAGGTTGTCTCCCTCGATGAAGATGTTCTGCGTGGTATCCCAGTCCACACTCTCTTCCGGGCAGGGGCGAAGCGTCCCCGTACTGGGCGTGAGCGCGAGCTGGCGGGCCTGCCGCTTGCCGTGCCAGTTGAGGCCGAACTTCTCCTCTGCGTCGGTGAGCGTCCCGTCGCCGACGAGCTGTTTCAGCACGTCGACATTCACCGAAACGCCCTTCTCCCCCTCGGTCACCAACTCGGGGAAGAGGGCCTTGAGCTTGGCAATGTTCTCCGCGACAACGTCGGCGGAGGCGGCGAGCGGGTCGGAGGCGGTGATTTTGCGGATGGTCGGTGTGCTCATGCGGTGGTGCCTCCGGGCGCGGTCAGCAGCTGGGCGAACTTCTCACGGATCAGGTCTTTGCGGGCGGCGATGAAGTCATCGAAGCGATCCAGCTTCCACAGATTCTTGTCGCGGGGGATCATGTGCCTGTCAAGATACGCCTCGTTCTTGCCCGCGAACCAGACATCGGGCATGGTGTCGCCCTTGCCGCCGGCCCCGTTCTCCTCTCGGGTAAGCAACATGCAGTTGGCGAGCTGATCGCGGACGGGCTTTCGGTAGCGCATCACGCTGCGCTTGCCGGTGTCGGGATTGGGATCGCGGATCGCTTCGAGGACGGATTGCGGGAAGATGTGGTCGATCTGGGGCAGGTTGTTCTCGTACGCGGGCGTGTGGTTGAAGTCCCGGTACCAGAGGTTGAACAACAGGTGGATCGCATCCGAGCCATAGCCGAGCTGCCAGAGACGTTCCTCGGTGAGCTCCAGCGGGCGATTGGCGGTGCGGATGACCTTGAACGCCTCGGAGAGGTCAAACTTGCCGATCTCTTTGAAGCGCCGGCAGAGGCCGTCGATGACGGTGTCGGGCTGGCCCGTGAATGAAGCGGCCAGGGAGCAGCGGAGCAAATACTCATCGAGCCCGGCCGCACGCTTCCACTCGTCGTGGTAGTGGAACCGGACGTAGACCAGCGGTATGAGCACCTGGTAGCTGGGCAGGGCCTTGTCACACTGGATGAACGTCTTGCTCCGCACGAAGTCGAGCACATCCTGGACCGCGCCCGCAATCTCGTACCAGCGGCGCTCGATGTCCTCGCGCACGCCGGGCTTGCGGAACTTCTCGACCTCGTAACGAGCGCCCTGCCCCAGCAACACCAAGCACGTCTTCAGGACGAAGTCGCGGTCGAAGGCAAAGCCGTGGGTGTTGAGCGAACCGAGCAGCTCCTCCATGCGGTCATCGGCGACCTCCCACGTGGCGCTGAGCAGGGAGAAGAGCAAGTCGGACTTACCGAGCTTCGTGCCGCCAGAGTTGGCGCGGATGAACACCTCTACGACATCGTCCTCGGAGTACAGCTGTGGGTTGTCGATGCTGTCGAGCTCCTGGTATGTGATCGCCTCATCCATCTTGAGGGTGCGATCGACCAGGTCGAGGTGATCTTCCAGTTTCTGCAAGTCCGCATGACTCACTTCATGACGATCGCGAAGGTCGCGGGCGATGTCGCTCTTTCGCTGAGTCGTGAACACCAAGTCCTTGAACCGGACCCACGGGAAAGCCGGGGCCGCGGGCATGAACTTGAAGCGATACTTGACGTCGTCGGGCGCGGCGAGCTGGCCGCTGAGGATATCGAAGTAGAGCTCCCGCCCCTCGTAGCTGCCGCAGAGACCGATGAACAGGCTCTGCAGCCGCTGCTGCCCATCCAGCACAAGGCACTTTTTCCTGGAATCTTCCGGGACGTAGTAATCGCTCAGGCGGAGGGATTCCTTCCAGTTGTCAATGAACTTTCGCCGCCGAATTCCGCTGGTCGTCTTCCAGATGAGCAGCGTGCTGATCGGGTACTCACGCAGGATCGAATCAAAGAGGCGGCAGATCTGCTCTTCGCTCCACACGAATGGGCGTTGGATGTTCGGAAGCCAGAAGCCGCCCTCTTCATCCGGGTTGTTCAGGAACCCCACGATCTTTCGGATTGTCTGTTTCTGGTTCTTCATGGAGAGTCCTGGTTCAAAGCCGCTTACGAGCCTCGTCGTATCGTGCTTGCAGTTGCCGGAGTTGGAGGTTGAGATCGACCTGGCGGGCCATCTGTCGCTCTTTGGCTGCGGCAGTGCGGAGCGATTTGATTTGTTTGTCGAGATCAGCGCACTCGGCGAGTGCCGCTTCTCGCGCGGCGGAATGTTCGGTGGATCCGGATTCCGTGAACACGCCGGTCGTAAGGGCGGCTTCGGCCGCCAGCAGCGCGTCGAGCCATGAGCGGTACAGCGTGTAGAGGTTTGGGTGGGGCCGGCGCGGCACGGCGAGCGTGCCGAGCAGCGCGTCGACGGCTGGCTGCGTGGCGGCCGACAGGTGGGTAGTCACGATGTTTCCATCGAGCACCACTCTCCCGGATTCGCCCTGCGACCATCGCTTGTCAGCGCCGCTGAGGACCGGTGAGCTCACGGATTGGTTGACGATCAGGAGGACGTGATAGGGGACCGCTCGATGGACAAGCTCGAGCAGGCGAGCGGGCTTGGCATCAGGGCGGAGCGACAGCGCGAGGACGATGAGCTCCACGCACTGGCGGACCGAATCCTCAAAGGCGGCGACGCCGATCGTGTTGGGTTTGAGGCTTGCAACCCACCGAAGCTCCTCGATGCCGGCCTCCACAAGGCGCTTGTCGGCGACGGTGGGCGCACCGTGCTCGACCAGCAGGGTCTTGGGGACGCGCTGTCCGACGAGCGCCGCGGCTGGCAGCCCCAAAGCGTCGATCACCTGTTGGGTCCCGGTTACCGTCACGCATTCGCCTCCACAGCGTGGGATGCAGCGGAATCGCGCGACGCGGGTAGCACGACCAGGAATGCCAAGACTTCAAAATCATCGATACCCGCGACTTCGCCCCGGCGGACGTGGGTACCGCCGGGCGTGAACAGACTGGCGATGGCTCGTTCGTCGTTCTTGCCGATGATGGACGTTGCGGCGCTAGCGAATTGTGTCCGCGCGTGGTCCATGTCTTTGCCCATTCGCGTCTGGCGGTCAAAGCGGTTGCTTGCCTCGGCGTCTGGGATCGACTTGCCGATACACAGCCGCTTGAGGCGGTCGAGAATCTGCTTAGCCCGCGTGTAGGGGACGAGAACGGTCCCATTGTCGCCAACGTGAACCAAGTAGTGCGGAGCGAGTGGATAACCGGGCTCGGGGGTCGCTTTCGCGGCGTCGCCTTCCGCGCGAAGACAGAAGATAATGCCAGGCTCAATATCGGCGTCCGACGAGGTCGTGACCGCGAATGTACCAGGAGGCTCGGTCTCGAGGCGGTCGGGGTGCTCTCGGCTGTACTCAGCGAGATCGATGCGGAAGTCCGTTAGAGTTAGGTCCGCAATGCTGACCCCGGTGGAGAGGTCCTCAAGATCGATGACGGCGTCCTGGAGCTTCAATAGCTGGGCGCGGCGGTACTCCAAGTCTCGCATCATGTTACCAGAATCTGCCTCGATCAGATTCTCCTCGCCTGTCGCGGAGACGTCGAGCAAGACCATTCGACCGCTCACCCGCTGCTCGAGGTTGATGTACTCCTCCAGCTGCA
The DNA here is from genome assembly GCA_022843045.1 of Phycisphaerales bacterium. GTDB lineage: Bacteria > Planctomycetota > Phycisphaerae > Phycisphaerales > UBA1924 > BJHL01. The sequence continues at coordinate 11,661 of JALHOJ010000002.1, read as the reverse complement.
TGTTGGGCCAGAAATTGACCAACTGGATTTGGGCGTTGGACGATCCCAGGCGATCAATTCGGCCAAACCGCTGGATGATGCGGACAGGGTTCCAGTGGATGTCGTAGTTGATGACACAATCGCAATCCTGGAGGTTTTGCCCTTCAGAAATGCAGTCGGTACCGATGAGCAGGTCGATCGTGCCTTCGTTGGTGAGATCCTCGGGGCGCTCCTTTGAACGCGGGGAGAACGCTGTGAGGATCGATACGAAGTCCTTGCGAATTGATGGCAGAGTGGTCTGGTTGCGACCCGTTCCGGTGACAACGGCGGAGTCGACGCCCAGTGTCTGCTTCGCCCAGGGAGCGAGATGCTGGTAGAGGTAATCCGCCGTGTCCGCGAACGCCGTGAAAAGCAGGACCTTACGGTTGCCAGCATTGAAGGGCTCCCCGCACTTTGCGAGGATGAACTCCTTGAGCTTGACAAGCTTGGCGTCACGCTCAGCCGATACAAGCCTCGCTACCGACGCGAGGGTGGACAGGCGATTGCGGTCCTCGATGAGATCCTGCCGCCATCGCACCAAGTCAACGTCAGACAGCAGAACCTTGACCTTCCGGCCAACAAGCAAGCTCTCGAATGCGGAGTCGTCGATGTCCACGTCCTCGATGCTGACCTCTTCGACCTCTTCACCTTTGGCATCGATGCGAGCGAGCATCGCCTCGACATCGTGCAACTGTCGATGAACGGTCAGGGCAAACGAGTTCACCGAACTCTCCAGGCGCTTGAGCACGTTGACGCGGAGCAGTTGTATCAAGCTCTCTTCGCGGTCGACCTGCCGCCAGTATCCCTTGCCGCCCGACACCTCTGTGCTGTACTTTCGGTCGTAGGCTTCCTGCTTGTGAGCAAGAACGTATCGCAGCGGCGCATACGCCGAGAGGTTTAGCCGACGTATCTCCTGGTTGAGTTCGCGGATGGAGCGAAACTCGCCCGCGGTGTCAATGTCGGCCTTGACGTTGATTGGCTTACGCCGGTCGGGAAAGCGACCTGTTTCACTCGTGCCGTAGTACTTCTCGATGTGCTTGCGCGAGCGAGCGATGGTGAGCAAATCGAGCAGCTTGAAGTAGTCGAAGCCCAGCATTTCCACCAAACGGCCAGGCGTGCGGTCCACTGCATCGAGTTCGAGCCAGCGGTTGAACTGCTTCTGGGCCATGCGGGTGGTGGAGTCGATGCTCGAGATGCCGTGGTCGGCGAGCGCCGTATCGTCGCCTTCAGTCGCGAAGGCGATCTGATTGCGCAAGTCGGCGAGACGGTTGTTCACGGGCGTTGCCGAGAGCATCAGAACGCGGGTTCGGACACCTTCCTTGATGATTTGCTTCATCAGGCGGTCATATCGCGTCATTCCGCCCTGGCGAGGACTCTTCTTGTTGCGGAAGTTGTGCGACTCGTCGATGACGACGAGGTCGTAGTTGCCCCAGTTGACGTTCCCGAGATCGATGTCGCCCGACGTGCCGCCATCGCGCGAAAGGTCGGTGTGGTTCAGCACGTCGTAGTTGAAGCGATCTGCTGCGAGGATGTTTCGGCGATCGTTCGTGGCATAGAGCGTCCAGTTGTCGCGAAGGCGCTTTGGGCACAAAACCAGGACACGATCGTTTCGCAGCTCGTGGTACTTGATCACTGCGAGAGCTTCAAATGTCTTTCCAAGACCAACGCTGTCGGCGATGATGCAGCCGCCGAACCGGTTCAGCTTGTCGATCGCTCCGACGACACCATCTCGCTGGAACTTGTAGAGCTTCTTCCAGATGATGGTCTTCCGAATACCAGTTGCGGCGTTGACGACGCGGTCTTCGTCGAGCGCGTCCCCCCGGCTGCCTAGCAGATGGTGCAACATTACCGCATAGACGCCCAGCGGATCCCGATGCTGGCAGATCCGACGAAGCAGCGAAATGAGGTCGCTCTTGGCGGTACCGTCGGCCCCCAACGAGGCCCACTGCAGGTCGAACCATTGCGCGATCATCGCAGCTTCAGCAGGGCTTTCGGACGCCTGGATCAGACTGAGCGGGTTTCCCGGCGACAAACCGAGGCCGGGACTGCTGATAGAGAACGCGCCGAGAATCGCCTGCGCGGGCTCATTGCTGCCAAGCCTCGCGACCAACGCGCCCTGTGGAACACCTTTCGGAGCTTGCCTAACAGCAGATACCTTCTCGATCGTGTCCGCGAGCGTCCTCGCCAGAAACGGAGTCTCGAAGCGGTTCCGCCGGCTGCGGTCGGCATCGTCTCCCAGAAGCTCGGCGGGCTGCGACTGTGCTGGAATGATGGCTCTCATTGCCCGCATTTCGCTCATCAAAGCTACGAGCTCGCTAAGGGCGAACACAGATAGCTGCGCTGAAGCGAAATCGAGTTGTGCAACGCCAGGTGCACATCGCTGCACAGCGTCAAAAACGCGATCATTTCCGGTGTTGGGGACGACTCTCACACAGCCCTCCGAGTGACTAGGCGAGGTCGCGTCACGCTCCCGAAATCGCGCCCCATATCGAGACACGTCGGTTTAGCGTTCGATCCCGGCCGCATAATCGAGAAACTCAAGTTTCGCGCTTGATCTACTACCGCGGGTTCTTGGAGTGAAAGAGTTGGGAGCATTTGGGCAAACGTTCATTTTCTCGGTTCTTCGCCAATCTCGCCGCTGAAGAAGCAGTTTGACCCGCCGGTTATGTCCACGTATAGTAAACAGGGGACAGGCAGACTTCCATCCCTCATGACCGCCCCTAAGCCAAAGTTCGGTGCCTTCCTTCGCGAGCGTCGCACCGCCAAAGGCTACAGCCTGCGTCGGTTCGCGGAGCTCGTGGGGGTCAGCCCGACCTACCTCTCCCACGTTGAACAGGGAAAGGTAGACTCGCCCCCGACCGCGGATCGCATTCAGAAGATGGCAGATCTCCTGGGCACGAGCGCTGATGAACTGTTCGCCCTTGCCGGGCGTGTGCCCGAAGATCTCCCGAAGATCATCCAGAGCCAACCCGAAGCGATGCCCGCCCTGCTGCGTGCCCTGAAGGGCCTCACGCCTGAGCAACTCAAGAAGCTGCAAGATCACGCCGCAAAGCTGCGCATGGAGGTTGATCGGTCTTGAGCGTTCGCGGGGCCATCTCAAGTGTGCCGTTCGTCCCGGAAGTTCGCATCGAGCGAGATGCCGATGCCCTCATTGCCGAGTATGGCCACCGAGTCGGCCAGCCGGTAGCCGCGCCGATCCCCGTCGAGGACATCCTGGAGCTTCACTTAGGGTTGACGTTCGCGATCGAGGACCTTGCGGCGCTCTTTGGCACCGACAGTGTGCTGGGCGCGATCTGGTTCGACGACAAGTTGGTACGGATCGACTCCCAGCTTGATCCTTCCGACAACCCGGCGCGGCTTGGCCGCTATCGGTTCACGGTGGCGCACGAGATCGGCCATTGGCGGCTGCACCGCACGTACTACCGCAAAGATCCAGCCCAAGCCGCGCTCTTCGACGGCCGCGGACAACCTGCGTTCGTATGCCGCTCGAGCGACAAGCCGCCTGAGGAGTGGCAGGCCGACATGTTTGCCAGTTACCTCCTGATGCCCAAGCGCCTCGTGGTCGCTGCCTGGGAAGAGTGGCGTGGCAACCTCGATGCGGTCATCCTTCAGGATCTTCCCCCAGCGCGGGCCAGCGCCGGACGCGACCCAGCCAGCGCGACGCTCGAACAGTTCGCAAAGCCGCTCGCAGAGCGGTTTGAAGTGTCCGCCGAGGCGATGCGCATCCGCCTCGAAAAGCTGGGCCTGCTGATGCGTGAACGCCCCAACCTGCTGTTCTAACCCCGACCGAATCGACATCGGAACGGTTCTGTCACGTTCCGAGTGTCAACCTTTTAGCAAACGACAGACATAGGAGATCCGTTTATGGCGAAGCAGTTTGAACCCCGCAAGATCTTGAAGCAAATCGCCAACTCGCTGCTGCGTGAGTTCTTCACGCGCCGCGGCGAGTTGATGGAAGTGCCTTGGGACGATCTCAGTGAGCATCGTGTCGAGCCAGTCTTTGCGGCGTGGCTTGCGTTGCCCGATGCCAAGCAGCGTGAAGTGCAGATGGTCCTGCGCGACGTGAACGAGCTCGCCGACCATCGCGGCGTTGCCGTCTTGGCAGAGAGCATCCTGGCTCGTCATCCCGATCGTGCAGCAGACTTTACGTCGCAGCAAAGCAAGGCCGACAAGGCGATGTGGGCGTACCTGCATACGCCCGGCGTCTTCAACGACGCGGCGATGTTCGCCCGGGCGGATGCTCTGGCTGGGGGACGGTTGTGGAACCGTCGCAACGGCTTGCCCAAGCGTGAGCTGAACGATCCCGCTTCGTTGTGCGGCCCCCTCGGCGAAGCGCTCTCGAGCGTCTACGGCCATGTGCAACTTCGCGGCAGGCAGTGCATGGTGGAACACTATCGCCGGGCGGATGGGGCAGACTACTTCTTTGCGTACCTCGACGACTACCCCGACAAGCACCTGGTGTTTGATGGCAACGACAACCAGCCGATCGTGCGCTGGGATCGGTACGCGTTCGAGAACGTCTTCGTCTATAGCGGTGACGAAGGAGTGCTGGAGATCGTCGCACCGGGCGGTGGCAAGATGTGGACGACGCTGCAGGTGGCGTTCTGCAAGGCCGTGCTCAAGAAGGACATCCCGCCAGCAGATCCACTTAAGCCGTCGTATCGCCTCGACCACCTGCTCCAGAACGACTTCCCGCTTCCGACTGACCCGGCCGACCGTGTCGAGGACGCTCGCATCACGCGGATGCGGATCGTGCCTCTCGGCGGGAGCGGCTACATCGAGATCAAGGCCGACCCGCGCGGCGAGCGCAACGACATCTATCGCAAGCTGGATCGGTGGCTTCGCCGCGAGAACCTGCCCATCGAGGCGCTCCGCGTCACCCAGGCGACGTTCTCGTTGCGGTTCATCCACAACGGTGCCGGTCGCCAGCCGACGCTGACGTTCGATGTCTCGGTGCCCCACTCGAGCAACCTCAAGAGCAAGCCCGACGAGGTTCGTGTGATTGGCGAGCGGTGCCTGCGTCGGTGGGAGGTGACCGGTGACCAAGGCTGATCTGTTCCGCCTCCTCGTCGTCGCCGCGGATGCTCCGGACCCGCTCTTTGACTACGCCGAAGTGTCCCGCTGGCCAACTGGCGCTCTTGAAGAGATGGTGGGATTGCAGTTCGTGCGCCCAGTTCAGACTGGGCTCACAGCCGCCTGCCCCCACTGCGACGACGACCACGTCGAATCGGTGACCATCGTCTCGCCCTCGGACGATACCGAGCACCCGAAGTACTTCATCTATTGCCCTGCATCGCTCCGGGTCGAAGTCACCGAAGCGATGTGCCGCGGCTGGACCGTCAACGTTGACGGTCTGGCCGCGGCGTTGGCATCGGCCCTCGCGGTGTCCACCCCCAAGCCCGTCGTGCCCGGTCGACTCTGGCGGCTCGGTCGGATGCGGGTCCGCGATACGACGCGCGAGGTCGTGTTCGCGGTGCGGCTTGCCGATGACGACGCTGAGGCGCTCATGCGCCACGTCGGCACCGGTGGACGTGCGGTGGTGTTCGTTCCGCACCGGGTGCCGGAGCCGACCCGATGGCCCGGCCGCGTTCCGGCTGTAGTTTCTCTGTATGACGCGGCGGTGCTGGTTGACGACACCATCGTGCTTGATCCACACGCAGTCATTGAGGCCATCGATACAGCGGATCGCCTCGCGGAGCTGACCGGTGGAGTGTCGCTCGATGCGTGCGGGAAGAAGCTTGTCCGCGCGCAGGTCAAGGCCGAGATGAAGGCGCACTTGGACGACGACATGCTGGTCGCCGCGTACACGCTCAACGGCTCGTTCGACAAAGCGGCCGAGGCTCTTTCCAAGCAGCTCGAGAAAAAGATCTCTCGGGACAGCGTCTGGCGCGCTGTCCAACGAGCCAAGAAGGCTGGCACCTTTGAAACTCCCGACGACTCCGCGTCGGTCAGCAGGTCTGTCGCGTCGCAATCTCGCGACAGAGGAGAAAAGTTCGCAAAATATCACAACTAACTATCTCGCAGTGACTTACGTATGGCTCTCGCGGCGTCGCGCCCGCTGCGGACTCGTGATTTCCGCGACACCGGGCCCTGCGTCCGAGGCCGGTCGGCTCATAACCGGCCAGTCACGGACGCACCTGTGCATTTCTCGCGGCATGTTGCCGCAGCACAGTCTTCATCGTGCGGTTGCGTGACTGGTTGGCGAGCAGACCTCCGGCCTCGGAGGTCACATGGCCAGTCGTTTGGACATCGTCAGCACGCCTTTCGCCACCAACTTGATCAACCGAAAGGCTCGGCAACTCTGCGCCCGCCCAGGGTTCAGTCGATCCGATGAAGCGGATCTTCGCCAAAGCATGCTCTTGTACTTGTGGTCGGCTTCCAGGTTGTTTGACGCGGCACGCGGCAACGCCGAAGCGTTCATCGTGACGGTCCTGCGAAGTTGGACCGACATGGAAGTTCGGTCCCGTCGTGCGCAAAAGCGATACAACGGAGCCGCGGTCGTATCGCTGGACACGACGAAGGTAGAGGGCCGCGATGGTTCGCACGAGTTGCTTGGAGAACGCATCGCAGACTCGGAGCTGTTCCATCGCACCCGCACGATGGGTCTGGGAACACTTGACGTTGTGCAGAACCAAGACTTGTTTGCTCGCGTGAAGTCGACGCTTTCTGCCAGCGACTTGCAGTTCGTCCACGAGGTTGCGACCCGCGGGATGGCCGACGTGGCACGCACAGAGCGCGTGTCGCGCAGGCAGGTTGCCTCGAGGCTTCACACGATCCGCGATCAATTCTCCACTTTGCGGGCAGCCTCGCACCGCACCGCATAGGAAAAGCACATCCACGCATCGTGATTGGTCTTTGCTCGCTCAATAGCCGCTGTGTTGTTCATCCGGATATGCCCGGCAACGACCACGACGACATCAATGTCAGGATGTGACCACGCGTACCCGCTGGTTGCTCGTCGAGGCGCACTCGATGTGCATCGGACGGGCCGCGTGGAGCATGCGACTAATCAACCTGATACGTGCCAGCATGCTCATTCAGAAGGAGCGTTCCATGGCCAGCTATCGATTCAACGCAACCGCCCATCTCGCCGCCGCCAACGCGGGCCTTGTCCCGATCGGCACCTATCAGGCCCGCATCGTTGATTCGATGCGCCGGCTCGCACGCTCGGGTGATGGCCACTTCCTGCAGTTTGCTCTGCAGATCGATCGTGGAGATCACGCCGGGCGTGTGCTGTTCGTGCGAGTGCACGTTGGCAGCAGCAAGTTCACCGTCCGCCAGCTCGCCGAACAAGAGCTTGCGGCGTTATGTGCCGCCGTTGGTCTCGCATCGTTCTCAACCACCCACGAGCTCCACGGTCGCCGACTGCTCATCGACGTTGGCGTCAAGCAGCGTGGACCGGGGGACTTTGCCAATACCGTCCGCAACTACCGGCAACTGGCCGCTCGCGCGGACCGCATCGACTGATCGCGTTCTGATGCGCGGTCCGGCGTAGGGCCGCGTCCCCAACCCGACATCCATCCCCCCGCCACCTCTTGGCCCGTAACCGCGCTTCGCGCGGCACCGCCTGTGGTGCGCGCGTTCACAGGGACCAACTGCTATGGAACTACGACCGTACCAACTTGAGGCCGTTCTCGCGGCCCAGCAACATGTTCGTACCCACCCCAGCGCGGATGCGCCGCTCATCGTGATCCCCACCGGAGGTGGCAAGACGCCAGTGATTGCCACCCTCTGCCGCGATGCGGTTCGCGCCGGGCAGCGCGTGCTCGTGCTCGCCCATGTCAAGGAACTGCTCGGGCAGACCACGGACAAGCTCCGACAGATCGCGCCCGAGTGTCCGGTGGGCATCTACTCCGCGGGACTTGGTCGCAAGCAGCTGCACGCCGCGGTCACCATCGCATCGATCCAATCGATCCACCGCCAGGCCCATCGCCTGGGTCGGGTGGACTTGGTGCTGATCGATGAGTGCCATCTCGTGCCACCTGGCGGCGAGGGGATGTATCGCAAGTTCCTCGCAAGCGCACGAGAGATCAACCCCGCTCTCCGACTGATCGGCCTGACCGCCACGCCCTACCGGATGAAGTCCGGTCCGTTGTGCGGGCCCAACCAGATGTTCCGCAGCATCTGTTTCGAGATCGGGGTTCGTGAGTTGATCGAGCAGGGGTATCTGTCGCCGCTCGTGACCACAACCAGCGCGCGGTCGGTCGATACCAGCCAGCTTCGCGTGGTGCGGGGCGAGTTCGCCCAGCGTGATGTGGAGCGGCTTGTCGACACTGAGGCAATCGTGCGGGCGGCCTGCACCGAGGTCGTGGAAGCGACTCGTGATCGGCAGGGCACCCTGCTGTTCGCGGCGTCGATTGCCCATGCCCACCACATCCAGACCGCGCTCCGCGAGCATCACGGGGTAGGGTGTGGGTTGGTCAGTTCACAGACCCCAGGCGCTGAGCGCGACCGGACAATTGCGGCGTTTCGGCGGAAGGAACTGAAGTACCTGGCCAATGTCAGCGTGTTGACCACGGGGTTCGATGCTCCGCATGTGGACTGCGTGGCGCTGCTGCGGCCCACGATGAGCGCGGGGCTGTATTACCAGATGTGCGGCAGAGGCCTGCGGGTTGCATCCGGCAAGCGCGACTGCCTTGTCCTGGACTTCGCAGGCAACATCGCCCGCCACGGTCCCATCGATGGGTTGTGGAAAGACCCGCCCAAGCCGCGCCGTGCTCCGGCGGTTACCAAGCTCTGTCCTTCGTGTGAGGAGTTGATCGCCGGTGGCTGCCGCATCTGCCCGCACTGTGGGTTTGAGTTCCCGCCTTCGGCGACGCAGCTGCGGGCAGTTCCGGACGAGGGGCTGATCGTCAGTTCGGTCGATGGGCCGCTGCTCCCCCACCAGTATGAAGTGATCAACGTCTGGTACTCGGTGCACGTCAAGAGCGTGCCGACTGGCGTGCAAGGTGTTCGGGCTCGCCGCAGCATGCGGGTCACGTACCTAACCCGCGATGGCCGCACGTTCAGTGAATGGGTCTGCTGTGAGCACCCGCCCGGGTGGTATCCGCGGCTGTGTGCGGAGCGATGGTGGGCGATGCGCGGACCTGCCGGGCAGGCGATGCCCACCGATGCAGAGGCACTGGTCGCGTTGGGGCAGGCTGGTCAGTTGCGCGAACCGGTTCGCATCACGGTGCGGTGGCAACCGGGCTCGCGGTTCTGCCGCATCGTCGCACCGGTCTTCATTCGGACAACCAACACCACCGCTGCGGGGGAGGTGCGATCATGAGCGAAGCCAACCTGAACCTGCTCGACGAAGCAATGCGATTGCACGCCGCAGGCCTGTGCGTGCTGCCCGCGTTCGCCAAGACCAAGGTCCCGGCTGTTGAGTCGTGGAAGCGATACCAAAGGGTCCGTCCCGCCGAGTCCGAGCTAGAGAAGCTGATGCGTCGCGCGTCCGCGCTCTGCGTCATCTGCGGCCAAGTGTCAGGCCACGTCGAATTGCTGGACTTTGATGTCGCGGCCGAGCAGTTCGAGGCCTGGGCCAACCTCGTGCGTGATCGCTCGCCGGGGTTGCTGGAGCGGCTGTACTTGGAGCGTTCGCAATCGGGCGGCATGCACGCCGTGTACCGATGTGCCGAACCCGTAGACGGCGCGATGAAGTTGTCGGGCCGAGTGGTTGCCCGCGAGAGCAACGCCGAGGTCCTTATCGCGGGCAAGCGGTACAAGCCGCGGAAGAGCAAAGGCGGCGGGTTCGAGGTTCAACTGACGCTCATCGAGACCAAAGGCGAAAGCGGGCTGTTCTTGTGCGCGCCGTCGCCTGGGTACGAGCGCGTTCAGGGTGATTTGGCCAACCTGCCCGTGCTCACCAGCGAGGAGCACGCAGTGCTGATAGACGCGGCCATCGAACTTGACCAACGCCCCCGGGTGGCGAACGAGGCATCCAGCCCGCGAACCACTTCTCCCAGCAGCGTTCTCGCGAATGGCTCGACATCGAGCAATCGTGCGGGCAACCGCCCCGGCGACGTGTTCAACGAGACCGGGGACATTCGGCCGCTGTTGGTCAGGCACGGCTGGAACCTCTCTCGACCCGGCGAGAACGAGTACTGGACAAGGCCCGGCAAGTCGGCAGGCACCAGCGCGACGTTCAACGGCACAGTGTTCTATGTGTTCACAACCAACGCGCCACCGTTCGAACCCGATCGCGGATACTCGAAGTTCGTGGTGTTCGCGTTGCTCGAGAACGAGGGCGACTTTGCTCAAGCCGCACGGGCTCTTCGCGCGGATGGATGGGGCGGTGGATCGATGGAGCGTGGTCACGCTTGGACAGATTCATTCCATACGGAGGTCGATGTGATCGAGCATGATGAGGTCGAGACGCAGCCAGCGTCAGTTCCCGATCGCGCTCCTCAGCCGTTCCCGCAGCACCTGCTTGAGGTTCCAGGGCTCATTAGCGCTGTGATGGAGTACAACCACAAGACCGCACACCGCTGGCAGCCGATCCTTGCGTTGTCTGGCGCGATCGTGCTGCAGGCAGTTCTTGCCGCCCGCAAGGTGCGGGACGAGCGCGGGAACCGAACCAACCTGTACGTTGTCAACCTCGCCGGCTCGGGAGCGGGCAAGGAACATGCTCGCACCGTCAACAAGAACGTCCTCGAGCAAGGGCGATGCGACACGCTCATTGGTCCTGAGGACCTGGCCAGCGATGCGGGCCTGGTATCCGCGGTGGCGATGAGCCCGGCGATCCTGCTGCAGATGGATGAGTTTGGGCGCTGGCTGCGGACCATCGGCGATCCGCGCCGCAACCCCCACCAGTTCGCGACGGTTTCGACGCTGATGAAGCTGTATTCATCTGCGGGAGGTGTATTCCGCAGCAAGGGCTACGCCGACCCCACCCGCAACCAGATCATCGAACAACCGTGTGTATCGCTGCTAGCGACCACGGCACCCGAGCACTTCAGGCAGGCCCTCACTCCCGAGTCGGTGGGCGATGGTTTCCTCGCCCGCTTGATGGTGTTCGAAGCAACCGAGTTGCCGCCCCGGACTTGGTCCCAGGCCGCCGATCCGCCCGAGTCGATTATGGAGCATGTGCGTTGGTGGACGCAGTTCACGCAGGGAGCATGGCACGCGGGGTTCGCGCCCTCGCCCACACTGGTGCCCGCAACCGAAGAGGCAATCGGCATCTTCAATGAGTTGGCCGCTCGCGCGGAAGATCGGATCAAGGCGGACAGCGAGGAAGAGCGAGCGATCTGGGCCCGGGCTGAGGAGAAGGCCAGTCGCCTCGCGCTCGTTTACGCCTGCTCGCGGGACACGCACAATCTGGAGATCGATAAAGATGCCGCCACGTGGGCGTGTGAGCTGAGCACGTACCTCACCACCCGCATGCTCTCGATGATCCGCGACCATGTGGCCCACGGCGAGTTCGATGCCAGGCAGAAACTGATCCTCAGAAGGGCCCGGGAGAAGGGCGGCTCGATCTCGAAGTCGGAGCTTTGCCGGATCACCCAGCACATCAACACCCGGGAACGGCAGGAGCTGGTCGACAACCTCATCAACACAAGTCGCTTGAAAGAAGTTGTGATGGGAACGAAGGGCCGAACCAAGACCGTGTTCCAACTCATGGAACCACAATGATTTACAACAGCCGCGATCGCCGAGGTCGAC
>JALHOJ010000001.1:126891-127571 GCA_022843045.1 Phycisphaerales bacterium | reverse complement strand
TGAGGTTCGCGAGGCACTTGACGTTGCGCGAAGAATCGCGCGCCCGCCCCAGCGCGGGCACGAGAATCCCCGCGAGCACCGCGATGATCGCGATGACGACCAGAAGCTCGATGAGCGTGAAGCCGGGTTGGCGAGGCGTGCGAGTCATGGGCGAAAGCAATACGAACAACCCTCTCGATTGTTTCGAGGGTATCGGCACGACGGATGCCAAACGAAACGCGACCGTCGAAGATCGAGTCTCTCGGCTGTGCGCACGCCCTCGAACGCAGAGGAACACAGAGAGCAAAAAGGAAAGGAAAACAGAGAATCTCTCTGTCTTCCTCTCTTTCCTATCTCAGTTTTCCTCTGCGTTCGAGGGCGTGCGCACCCCTTGAGGTGTTCGCCGCTGCCCCCTTTCGCGGAGCTTGGGAGATACCAGAATCGCCTCAGCCCAGCACCAGATTCACCATCTTGCCAGGCACCACGATCACCTTCTTTACTTCCTTCCCGGCGATCAATTCCTGCACTTTCGCGTCGGCCAACGCCGCGGCTTCGAGGGCCTTGGCGTCCTTCGCGGTGGCGGTGGCGACGGTGATGCGGGCGCGGACCTTGCCCATGACGGAGATGGGCACCTCGATCTCGTCGTCGACGAGCATCGCGGGGTCAAACGTGGGCCACGCCTGCACCGCAACGCTGCCGGC
>JALHOJ010000001.1:0-126881 GCA_022843045.1 Phycisphaerales bacterium | reverse complement strand
TGCCGGCGCGTGTGCCTGCGCCGTGGCCAAGCTTGTGCCAGAGTTCCTCGGCCAAGTGCGGCGCGAAGGGGGCGAGCAGGAGGGCGAAACGTTCCATCTGTGCGCGAGCGAGCGGCGTCGCACCCGTCGCGTTGATGAACTCCATCATCGCCGCGATGGCGGTGTTGAAGGAGAGCCGCTCGATGTCATCGCCGACTTTCTTGGTCAGGCGATGGAGCAACTTCTCCGTGGCTGCGGGGCTCTCGCTCGCCAGCTTGAGCGTGCCCGTCGCCTCATCCACACACAACCGCCACGCTCGCTGCAAGAACCGGAAGCACCCCACAATGTCACGCGGGTTCCACGGCTTGCTCGCGTCGAGCGGGCCCATGTACATCTCATACAGCCGGCAGGTATCGGCCCCGAACTCGTTGATCACGTCATCGGGGTTGATCACGTTCTTGTACCGCTTGCTCATCTTCGTGATGATGGGCGTCACGGGTTGGCCGGTCGCGATCTCAACGTACCCGCTCTCGGGCTGACCCGCGACAACTTCCTTCACTTCGTCGACGGGCACGATCGACTTGTCCGCGCGCTGGTATGCGAAGCTGGTGATCAAGCCTTGGTGGAACAACTTGCGGAACGGCTCCTTGCACGACACGTGCCCGAGATCGTGCAGCACGTTCTGCCAGAAGCGCGAATACAGCAAGTGGCCCACGGCGTGCTCGCTGCCACCCAAGTACAGATCGATGCCGCCCTTCATCCAGTACGCCTCGGCGTCCGTGCCGACCAATCGCTGCGCGTTCTTCGCGTCGCAGTAGCGGATCGCGTACCAGCTGCTGCCCGCGCTGCCCGGCATCGTGTTGGTCTCGCGCGTGACGGGGGTATCGGGCGGCAAGATCGCGGGCGAAACGCCGGCCTTGCCCGCCGTGGTGTGCATCCAATCGCGTGCTTTGGCGAGCAAGGGCTGGGGATCGTCGCTCTCGACGGGCGCGTAGTCGGCGAGTTCGGGCAGCTTCACGGGCAGGTGGCTGGCCTCAATCGGGTACGCGTTGCCTTCCTTGTCAAAGACGATCGGGAACGGCTCGCCCCAGTATCGCTGGCGCGAGAAGGTCCAGTCGCGGAGTTTATAGTTGATCTTGCGGGTGCCGAGGTTCTTGGATTCGAGCCAGGAGATGATCTTGGCTTTGGCTTGCGCAGTCGGGAGTCCGTCGAGCGAGACATCAGAACACACTGAGTTTGTCGCGATCCCCTCTCCGGAGAAGCTCGCGTTTGGCTTCGCGTCTGGCGACGACACCACTTCAATGATGCGCAGCGCGAACTTCTTCGCGAACTCCCAATCCCTCTCATCATGCCCCGGCACCGCCATGATCGCCCCCGTGCCATAGCCCGCCAGCACATAGTCAGCCGTCCAGATCGGAATCTGCTGGTTGGTCGCGGGGTTGATCGCGTGCAGCCCCGTGAACGCACCGGTCTTCTCCTTGGCTTCCTGGCGTTCGACATCGCTGCGGTTCTTCGCGGCGGCAACGTACTTCGCCAGCGCATCCCGCGTCGCAGCGTCCACGCCCCCCTCGCCCGCGATCACCTTCGCGCACAACTCATGCTCAGGCGCGACGACCATGTACGTCGCGCCAAACAGCGTGTCGGGCCGCGTCGTGAAGACGCGCAGCGGCTTGCCCTTCAAGTTGGCAACCTGAAAGTCAATCTCCGCCCCCTCGCTCCGCCCGATCCACTCCCGCTGCATCGTCTTGGTGCTTTCGATCCATTCCAGGTCATCCAACTGCCTCAGCAGCCGCTCGGCGTACGCCGTGATCCGGAACATCCATTGCTTGAGCGGCTTGCGCAGCACGGGGAACCCGCCCCGCTCGCTCTTGCCGTCGATCACTTCGTCGTTGGCGAGCACGGTGCCGAGCTTGGGGCACCAGTTGACGGTCGTGGTGGACTGATACGAGAGGCGATAGCTGTCGAGGATGCGTCGACGTGTGGGAGCATCAACAGATGCCCACGACGCAAACGTGCGGGCGCGATCAACTTCCGGCACTTCGTCCGCGCGCGGATTGAATCGCACGGCACGCGTGCCGCTTGCAAACTCAGCTTCGAGCTCGGAGATCGGCCGCGCCCGACCCAAGCCCTCCCTCACGGTCGGGCTGCCTGCCTTGCCCTCGTTCGCACTCTCGCACTCTCGCACCTTCGCACTCTCGTCCATCCACGCGTTGTACAACTGCAGGAAGATCCACTGCGTCCACTTGTAGTAGTCCTCGTCGATGGTCCCAAACTCACGCGACCAGTCGTACGAGAACCCGAACCGCTGCAGCTGCCGGCGGAAGTTGTCGATCGCCTTCTTCGTCGTGATCGCGGGGTGCACGCCCGTCTGGATCGCGTACTGCTCGGCGGGCAAACCAAACGCGTCCCAGCCCATCGGGTGCAGGACATTGAAGCCCTTCATGCGCTTGTACCGGCTGATGATGTCGGTCGCGGTGTAGCCCTCGGGATGCCCGATGTGCAGCCCCGCGCCGCTTGGGTATGGGAACATGTCAAGGCAGTAGAACTTCGGCCGCGATGCGTCAAAGCCCGCTTCGCCCGGATTGGGTGTGCGAAAGCAGTCGTTCGCGAGCCAGGTCTGCTGCCAACGCATCTCGACTTCGTTGGCAAATCGCGCGTCGTATCGGAAACGGGGAGCGTCGGAAGCGGTTGGTTGCACACTGGTCATGGGAACTCTCTCAAGCATCTCTCAAACATGCAGCCCGACCGTGAGGGAGGGCTTGGGAAGAACCAGAAGGCATGAGGCACACGGCATCAAGCCTGCCGCCAACGAAAAACCCCGCGTGCTCGCGGGGCTTGGGACGACCAAACAGCCACTGCGCACGCGAGTTCGCTATGCGGAAGGCGTAAGCAGCGAGCGAGGCACCTCGAACCTCATACGTGCCAAGATTAGGCCCCCGCAACGCCCGGCGAGCCAAACGCCCGCACCAACGCATCCGCCGCACGCTCGGCCCCGCGCTCCGCGGCGATCTTGGGGCCCATCTCCGCAGCCGCACGCGCGAACGCCGGGTCGTCGAAAAGATGCGTGAGCCGCTGGACGAGCTTGTCAGGCGTCGCCCGCGCATGCCCGACTCTCAACCCCAAACCCAGTCGCTTGACCCGCCCGGCGTTGTCAAACTGATCGTGGGCCATGGGCGTCACAAGCTGGGGCCGGCCCGCCCGCAGCGCTTGCGCCGTGGTGCCGATTCCGCCGTGGTGCACAATCGCGGCGCAGCGTGGGAACACCGTCGAATACGGCGCGTAGTTGAACGCCCGCACGCCCGTCGGAAGGCTGCGAGGCCCATACTCGGGCTTGCCGATGAGCAACAGCCCGCGCCGCTTCATTCGCGCGCACGCCTCCGCCGCGGCTTCGTAGTACTTGCCCGCGACGTGCACCGCCGCGGTCCCGAGGCTGAACAGGATCGGCGGCTCGCCGTCGCCCAAGAATCGCATGAGTTCGTCGTTGTCCTGCTGCTGATCGCGCACCACGTCAAAGTGCGGGAAGCCCGTGATCACGCCCGTGGGCGGATCTCCCTCGACGGGTCCGCGAAACAAGGGCGACCACAGCCCCAGGTTCACGATGCCGCCCGTGTTGACGCGATAAAAGTGCTCGCGACCACGGGGCAAGCCATGCTCGCGCCGTGCGCGATTGACCGCGCCGTCCAGCGTCCACGCCATCACATGCCGCCCGGCCCAGATCACGAACTTGCACTGCGCCACGGGCGGCGTCGCATGTTGCCAAGGCGCCATCACCGGGCGGTCCAGCGGATTCCACCACGATACCGGCGCAAGCGCGGCACACGCGTACGGAATCGAGAGCTTCTCGCAGATCGTGGGCCCCGCCAGCGCGAGCGGATGCATCAGCACGCCATCGGGCTTGAGTTCACGGACGATCTGTTCGAAGTGGCGGGCTGCGCTGGGAATCTCGGGGATGACCAGTCGCCGCATCAGCTTGATGGGCCCCATAAACCCGCTCATCGCGCCGGGCGTCTGGGCCGCCTTCGCAAGGTCCACGCGCTCGCCAAGCCCGCGAAACGCCACGCCCGCGTCCTCGATCACGCGCTGGTAGTACGGATTCGTGACGATGACCGCCTCGTGCCCGCGAGCCTTGAGCACCTGGGCTATCGCGATGTAGGGGTGAATGTCGCCGTGGGAGCCCACGGGCAGAAAGAGCAGGCGCATCGAACGGATTGTAGTGACCGCGTGCGCGTGACTCCTCCCCCGTGCTGGGATTGTCGGCAACGGACGATACCATCGCCCATGCCGCTGCTGTCGGTCAATATCGATCACGTCGCCACGCTCCGCCAGGCGCGATATCGCGTGCCCGCGCACGCCGCCAACGCCGCCGACCACGACTTTGGCGAGCCCGACATCCTCCGCGCCTTCCACGAGGCCGAACTGGGCGGCGCGGACGGCATCACCGTCCACCTCCGCGAGGATCGCCGGCACGTCACCGACCGCGACGTCCACCTCCTCCGCGAGCTCGTGCGGGTCCGCTTCAACTTCGAAATGGCCGCCACCGACGAAATGGTCGCGATCGCGGCGAAGGTCCGTCCCCATTCCGCGATGCTCGTGCCCGAAGGCCGCAACGAAGTGACGACCGAAGGCGGCCTCAACGTCGCGTCGCAGCAGGCGCGTCTCAAGGACGTTGTCAAGCGGCTGCGAGATGCGGGCGCGCTGGTCTCCGCGTTCATCGACGCCGACGTCCGCCAGGTCGACGCCGCCAAGGCCTGCGGCTTTGACATCTGCGAGATTCACACCGGTCCATACGCCCACGCCTGCCTGATGCACGGCCGCGAGGGCATGCTCTCGCAGGATCGCGAACTGGATCGCGTCCGCCACGCGATTCTGGCGGTGAGGAACGCCGGCATGCAGCCCAACGCCGGGCACGCGCTGAGCTATGCCAACGTCGGCGCGATCGCAGACCTGAATGGCTTGCACGAACTGCACATCGGGCACGCGATCATCAGCCGGGCGATCTACGTGGGCCTGCGTCAGGCCACGCGGGAGATGAAGGACGCCATCGCCCGAGCCGCACGCCCCGCGACCGAAGAATGAACGCACACCGAACCGCTTTGACCACCTCCGAGCATCTCCCATGAACCTGATCGATCACTTCCGCACGTTGCACGCCTTCGAAGTCTGGGCCAACGCCCGCTCGCTCACTTCGCTCGAGACCGTGCCCGCTGACAATCGCGGCACGCCTGCTTTCCTGCGAGCCTCGCAACTGCTCCCGCACAACACCCTCGCCCGCCAAGTCTGGCTCTGGCGCATCCAGGAACGCGCGTACGACAATCCCAAGGACTGGTTTCCCGCCTGGAGCATCGAAGAAACCCGCGCGCGGATGGTCGATGTCGATGCCCAGTGGACCGCGTATCTCGGCGCGCTCACCGACAGCGAACTCGCCCGCCAGAACCACTACAGCAGCAGCGAGGGTGTGCGCTACGTGAGCACGATCCACGAAATCATCACCCACGTCTTCAATCACTCCACCTACCACCGCGCCCAGATCGCCCGCATCGTGCACGAATCTGGCGGCCAGCGCGCCAGCACCGACTTCATCGCCTTCAGCCGCAAGCAACTGTGACAGATCGAATATGCAGGACGTTTGTCGCGACATCACGCTCAAGGATGGACGCAGAGCCCGCGTCCGCACCGTCACCATCAACGACATCCCCGCGCGCCAGGCGTTCCTCTTGGCCATCGCCCACGAGCACGTCTACACGCTCATGTCGCCCGCCGAGATGCAGGATGCATGCGTGCGCATGCCCCGCAAACTGTCCGAAGCCCTGCAACGCACCGACGCCCTGTACCTCATCGCCCTGCCCCTCCGCCCTGACGGCTCCGAATCGGGCCAGGTCATCGCCGACTTCACCATCAAGGCCCACGACTACGAACGCATGGGCCACTGCGCCATGCTGGGCGTCGAGATCGCCCCCGAGTATCGCGGCGTGGGCCTGGGCGACGCCATGATGCACATCGCGATGGACTGGGCCCTGGCGCATCCCCAGCTCCGCCGGATCGAACTATGGGTGTACGCCGCCAACGCACCCGCCATCGCGCTCTACCGCAAGCACGGCTTCGACATCGAAGGCACCCGCCGGCGCGCGATGCAGTGGAAGCCCGGCGAGTGGCATGATGATCACCTGATGGCACGCCTGCTCAAGTGATCCCGATCCCTTGCTCTTGGCAATTGCCTGCAAAGTCGTGCGTGACCCTGATCTCCATGGTTCAATAACGCAACCTGTCTAGTGAAAAATGACTAGACAGATATTCGATATCCGCTATGATGCGACCAATGGGCCCGGGCGATCGCCAATCCGCCGCGAATCCTTCTCCGGCGCCGGTGCCCGCTCAAGACTCCACTCCCTACGACGCGATCCATCGCGCGCTCTGGCTGCGCCCGTCGAATCTGGAACGCATCAAGGCCTCGAGCATCGACGCCAAAGATGCGTTTGACCTCGCGCGGATGAGGGCGTTGCTCAAGGAGTTGGGCGACCCTCAGGAGGGCACGCCGCTCCTGCATGTCGCGGGCAGCAAGGGCAAGGGCAGCATCTGCGAGATGGCCGCTTCCGCGCTGTGCGGCTGCGGATACACGGTTGGCCTCTACACCAGCCCGCACCTGGTCGACCTCCGCGAGCGCGTCCGCGTGCTTTCCAGTTCTGGCGACGACGCCTGGAACGACGACTGGATCAGCGCGAGCGACTTCGCACACCTGGGCGAACTCGTGCTCGCCGCCGCATCGCGCATCGAATCGCGCACCGGCCCCCTCAGCAGCTTCGAACTGCTCACCGCCCTCGCGTTCCTGCACTTTGCCCAGCACGCGGTGGACGTGGGCGTGATCGAAGTGGGCCTGGGCGGCCTGCTCGACGCGACCAACGTGATCACTCCTCGGGCCTGCGCCCTGGGCGCGATCCAACTCGAACACACCCACCTGCTGGGCGACACCATCGAGAAGATCGCCGCGCACAAGGCGGGCATCATGAAGGCCGGCGTGCCCGCAGTCAGCGTGCCCCAGCACGAATCGGTCGTGCGCGTCTTCGACGACGTCGCGCAGCGCGCAGGCGCTCGCTTCACCTTGCTGGGCCGCGAACTGGACTTCTCCCAGCGATTCGGCACCTGCCCGGAGATCGGCGCGTGCCATCGCGTCTCGCTCATGCTCCCAGGACGCACGTACGAGCACGTTCCCGTGCCCCTGCCGGGCGAGCACCAGGCGGCAAACTGCGCCGCCGCGCTTGCGATGCTGCACGAACTCTCGCAGTCGGGCTTTGACCTGCCCGAGGGCAAAGTCGTGCAGGGCCTGCTGCGCACCGCGCGGGCCGGGCGGCTTGAGCAAGTCCACGACGACCCGCGCGTGATCGTCGATGGCGCGCACACGCCCGAATCCGTCGCCGCCGTCGTACGCACCCTCGCGAGCCACCTCCGCCCCGACAGCGTCGTCGTCGTCTTCGGCTGTCACGACGACAAAAACGCCCGCGGCATGCTCGAATCCATCGCACTGGGCGCCGACAAAGTGATCCTCACCCGCGCCGCGGGCAACGACCGCGCGATGGAACCACGCGAACTGCTCCGCCGCCACCAGGAAGTCGGCCGCTGCATGGCCCAGCAGGCCCCGACCGTCAAGGACGCCATCAACATCGCCGCCGCCGGCGCGGGCCGCAACGACATCATCCTCGTCACCGGCTCCTTCGCGATCGCGGGCGAGGCCAAGCGGCTGTTCCTCGAGAAGAAGCGCGCCACAGCACCCGCATCGCTCACGCCGCCGGTGCAATCAGAACCCAAGCCCGCCGACTCCCGCCAGCCAAAGTCGTGCTGACGGGCATCATCGCTGGCACGGTACAAGCTCATCGCTGCGCCGCTGGAAACTCCGGTTCCTTCCCGTCCAGCACCCGCCACACATCCCGCACGACCCAGCTCATGTTCTCCTGCGCCGTCGCCGTCGCCGCCGCGATGTGGGGCGACAGGTGCGCGTTGGGCAGGCCCAGCAGCGGATAGTCGGGTCCGAAGGGCTCGGGATCGTGCACGTCGAGCAGCGCCTGGGCCTTGGGGTTTCGTCGAAGGAACCCCGCCAGTGCAAGATCGTCCAGAATCAGCCCCCGGCTGGTGTTGACCAGCACGACCGTCGGCTTGCACATCGCCAGGAATGGCGTATTCACCAGCCGCCGATTCGCCTCGCGCGGATCGACGTGGACCGTCAGCACATCCGCCCGCGCACACAACTCCGCGAGCGACACGGACGACGCACCCATGCGTTGATCCACTGGAATCTCGCGAATGTCGTGGTACACCACGTCCATCCCGATCCCCACACCCATCCGCGCCACCCGCGCGCCGATCCGCCCCAGCCCCAGCACGCCCAACGTCATCTCGCTCAACTGCCGCGGCGCTCGAAGCTCCTTGCGAAGCCTCCCCCACTCCTTCGCATCCAGCGCCCGATCCAACATCAATCGAGGCCGCGCTGCGTCGACAATCAGCGCGAGCGCAAACTCCGCCACCGCTTGCGAATTCGCATCGGGCGTTGAAACAACCCGCACCCCGCGCGCCGCACACGCCGCCAGATCAATGTTGTCCAGCCCCACCCCCGCTCGCCCCACCACCCGCAAGCGCGGCCCGCCCGCAAGCAGCGCCGCATCCACCCGCGTATACGTCCGCACCACAAGCCCCTCCGCGCGAGCGAGCAACTCTGCAAACCGCGGTTCCTCGACCCGGCACGCGACCAGGTCGCAGCGCTCCCCCAGCCACGCCGCTGCGGATGCGTCGAGTTCTTCGGTTTGGAGGACGAGCGGCTTGCTCACGTACGAAGACTAGGAGGCCAAGGCTCCGCCGCCGACAAATCCAGCAACTACGCCGCCGGCTCCACGCTCGCCGACATCGCCCCCTTGCACGATGCGATCCGCCGATCCGGCCCGAACGCGTGAATCTGATCGCGCTTGAGCTCCGCCAATTCCTTGTGCACCGTCGCGCAGATCACCCGACCCTCTTCGCTTACGACCTTGGCCCGCTCGAACGCGATCTCAAAATCGCACGCGAACAACTGCTGCATCATCTTGATCACGTACTCGTACGAGTGCTCGTCGTCGTCGTGCAGCACGACATGGAACATATCCAGCGGCTTGGGCTCGCGCGGCTGGCTCTGGTTCGCCGATGCGGCGAACGCCGCAGCGATTTGCTCACCCTGCCCGGGCTGCTCGCCCTCTTGCTGCCTCGGATTGGCTTCTGCGTCGCTCATGGCACTTTCAGTCGATAACCCGACCCGTTCCAATTGTTGGCACGCTCCTACACGCCCCGCGTGAAAGCATGCTCCGCGACATCAATCGCCCGCGCCAACGCCGCGCTCTTGTTCACCGTCTCCATGTACTCATCGTCAATGTTGGAGTCCGCAACGATCCCGCCCGCCGCCTGCAGGTGATACGTCCACTCGCGTGCGCCCGTGGTCGACAGCCCTTTGGCAAGCGCGAGGGGCACCACCATCGTGCGCAGCGTGAGGGCGATGTCCATTTGCCCATCCAGCCCGACGCATCCCATCCCGCCCCCGTACGGCCCGCGCCGGATCGGCTCGAGTTCGTCGATGATCTGCATCGCGCGGACCTTGGGCGCCCCGCTGATGGTGCCCACAGGCAACGCCGCCCGCAGCGCGTCCCAGCAGTCCAGCCCTTCGCGCAGCGTGCCCGTCACGGTGCTGGAAATGTGCATGACATGGCTGTACCGCTCCACTTCCATCACGCTGGGCAGCGCAATCGAGCCCGGCTCCGCGACCACGCCCACGTCGTTGCGACCCAGATCGACAAGCATGATGTGCTCGGCCCGCTCCTTGGCGTCCGCAAGCAGATCGCGTTCCAACGCGACATCCTCCTCGGGCGTGCGCCCGCGCTTGCGGGTGCCCGCGAGGGGGCGATTGGTCACTTTGAATTGATGATCAACTTTCTGCACCCTGCACAAGATCTCCGGGCTGCTCGCCGCCAGAATGCACCCCCGCGCCTGCATGTACACCATGTACGGGCTCGGATTCACGCACCGCAGCGCGCGATACACGTCAAATGGATCGGCCTTGCTGACCCGCTCGAACCGCTGCCCCAGCACGACCTGAAAAATGTCCCCCGCCTTGATGTACTCAAACGCACGCCGCACCATCGACGCGTGCTGCTCGCGCGTCAGGTTGCTGGGCAAGGGCACGGGCGCCGTGGGCAGCGGGACCGGCCCGGCGTGCAGCGGCTCGGAATGCTGTTCGAGTTGCTCGAGCCGCGCCCGAATCCGCGTGATCGCGCGGTCATACGCAGCGCCGGCTTGCGCGGGCGTCGCAGCAGGCGGCACCAGCCCGAGTTCCACCACGCTCACCGTCTTGTCAACATGATCAAACGCGACCACGCCTGAATAGAACCCAAAGTGCAGGTCGGGCAGTTCGCGATCATCCCGCGGCGCGCTGGAAAACGGCAGCTTCTCCGGCTCGCCAAACCGCACGCTGTCGTAGGCCGCAAAGCCGACCCAGCCGCCCAGAAAGCACTTAGGCAGCGCGACGGCCGGGTGAGCGGGCAAAGGCCGCACCAGGCGAAACCGCCCCATCGCACGCTTCATCGTGACGAACGGGTCGGTGTCGGGCGCGCACATTGGCCCAGCAAGCGCCGGGTCGGTCCATGTCTCTTCAATCTTCGCCGGCTGGTTGGCTCGCCCCCAGGCGAGCACCTCGCCCACGGGCTGCGCCCCGAGGATCGAGTACCGCCCCTGCCGCTCGCCACCCTCGACCGACTCGAGCAGGAACGACGGAGCCTCGCGCGTATCGCGGGCCACCATCCGCCGATATGCGACCACCGGCGTGACCTGATCGGCAATCAGGCGCACGAACACTGGAATCGCCAGCGTCGCCGAAGCATCCACGCTCGATGCGGCCAACGCAACAAATTGATCACGCGAGAGGGAGAACATCGGGGTCAATCATACCGACCGCCGCATTCCGCACCCTGTCCCTTTTCGACGGTCCCTCGTCACTTGTCGCCCGCCGCCAACTTCACCCCACCACCCCAAACTCCTCCGGATGCCGCGCCTTGTACAAGAGCGCGCTCAGATGATCCAGTTCGCCGCGCGACATGTGCTTGAACATGCTCTTGTACAACTCAATCAGCGGCATGTCGACCTTCGCGAGCAAGTCGGTGCCCGCCTGCGTGATCACCACCCGCACCACCCGCCGATCCTGCTGCCCGCGCCCGCGCGTCACCATCCCCAGCCGCTCCAGGCGATCTACCAGTCGCGTCACATCCGGCACCCGAGCCACCATGTCATCGCCGATTCCCGAACACGAACGCCCCTCATCCCCGGCGGCCCGCAAGATCCGCAGCACGTTGTACGTGGCCATCGAGAGATCGTGATTGCGAAGGAAGCGCTCCGTCGCGCTGAACAACACGCTGTGCGTGCGGAGCAAGTTGAGGATCGCCTCATCCTCTGGGTGCTCGAACGGATGTTTCTTGTGGATTTCTTCCTGTAGTCGGGACTTCATGCAAGACTTCCATCCACCCCGGCGCAACAACCCGCCATGCGCTCTTCTGTCGAGAAACAAGTACACCCGTCTGCGGGAACGGGGCGACCACACGAAATCCTACCCCAGCACAGGATAACCCCGCGTTCCGTGTGCCACAAGTGGGCGGCAGGGTGTTTTCTCTACAGAACACCACATTGTGGGTATTTACCACTAGACAGATTGCCGAAATAACTGCCGATTTTCGGCAGAACCAACGGAAGTTGTTGGCACATCAATTGTTGCGTTCGTTTTGAGCGGGAGTCGGAGGTTGCTTGACAACCACCACGTCCTGCGGGCCCTGCGTGCGCGGCTTGAAGCGTTTGTGCTCCGCGTCGGCCCAGCGGTCCATGTCGCGCCACCAAATCAAGATGAACGGAACGCTCAAGACGCCGATCGCGATCAGACTGATCCACATCAAGGTCGTGGTGCTCACGAGACCATCATATGCGGTTTACTGGCCCTGCTTGGCCAGTTCCAGCGTGCGGCGCGGATCGACCATGAGCATGCCCTCCTTGTTGCGCGGCAACTGATGCCCGCCCCGCTTCATCAGGTCGACCACCTGATCCGGGCGAAGCGAGGGATGCAACGCGAGGATCTTCGCCGCAAGGTTGGCCCCCTGCGCGCTGGCAACGTTGGGCCCGCTCATGACCGACGGCTCGCCGCCGGGCGTCGTGGAGGGAACGACGCCCTGCACATCGCGACCCTTGGCAAACAGCGTGAAGAGAGGCACCTTGCTGGTGAACTTGTTGGGCAGACCGTTGCCGTTGACGTTGTTGATCACAACGAAGTTGGGCAGCAGGAACTGTGTGGGAACCGCGTCGTTGACGTTTGACTCGTACTGCCGCGTGGAGTCCACGCCCCCAACGAACAGAATCTCGGGATAGTTCCTGATCACTTCCTCCATCGCCAGCCGGATGGGTCGGAAGATGGGCGAACCGATGCGAAGGCGATCCCGCTCGTCGTCGCCCACGCCGTGCTGCTCGAGCATCGCGACGATGTCATTGAGTGACAGTTGCCAGCCGATGTGCACGACGCGCACGCCGGCTTTGCGAGCCGCGGCGGCCGCGGCGCGGATTGCCTGAGCCCCGCGCTCCGACGCCTCGATCGACGGCACGCTGCCCGGCCGCCTGAAGTCCTCGTATCCCAGTCGCACGCTCTGCACCTTCGCGTACGGATTGCCCGCAAGGATCACGCTTGCGGCGTGCGTGCCCTGCGCCCGCAGCATCATGATGTTCATGTCACGCTGCAGGGTCTGTCGCTGCGGAATCTGAAGCCGCTGCATGTACCGCTGCATCACGATCCGCCGGGGCGTGGTGTGCAGGTCAGCGAACTCGTCGAAGTTTCCGCCGGCCATCTGGTGGACCAACTGCGGCTCGCACCGCACGTCGATCAAGGACATCAGGAGGTCGGACGACACGTTCCACATCTGGTCCCAGGCAAGCCCGTGGATGTTGTCAACGAAGCCGTCGCCGTCATCATCGATGCCGTTGGCCTGCTCGCCCGGATTCGTCCACGCGCCGGCCCCCAGCGCGCTCGCGTCAACGCCGAAGCCCCAGGTCGCCACCACCACGGGCGAGCCACCTTCCTGTCCCGTCAGCGAAATCTGCCTTTCGTCCCAGATGTCCGGCAGCGGACCTTCGTTGCGATTGGTCAGTTCGTTGTACACCCGGATCGCCGCGGGCGTCATCGGCACCATCAATTCGAGTGACGCTCGCATGCCGATCAAGCCATGCACGAACTTGATGTCGAGCTTGCCCGTCTTGGAATCCCAACCCGGGTCATACGCGCTGGGCAACCGCTCGCGAAGGAACGACTCGGTCAGCAATTCCGCGCTGCGGCGATCCGCCATCACCTGCGGTCCCACCACTGACCAGTCCATCGCGTCCATCTTCGTCCTGAAGTCTGCCTCAAAGGCCGGCTCGGCCTTGGCCGCGTCCATTCCCGCACCCTTCATCGCCCGAGCAGCCGCCATCATCACCACGCCATTGAGGGGCTTGGACGAAGCGATCTGATCCAGCTCACGCATCTTGTCGTAGTGCCCCTGGGCCGTGTCCAGATCAGCCTCAATGAGGGCGATGCTCGCAAGCACGCCATGCAGCATGCGGGCCAGACGCGGATCGCCGAAGTTCAGCTCGCGCAGGTCGCGCTGCGAATCCGCCTTGACCTGCTCGATGAGCTTCTTCATCCCCTCCTTGTCATCAAACAGTTCGCTGGGCTTCTTGGCAATGACGTACTCCTGCACCGTCAGGTCCAGAGGAGTCCTGGCGACTTTGCCCGTCCCGCCCTGAACGACTGGGTTGGATGCTTCGGCGGGCTTGGATTGCTTCTTGGGTTCCTGGCCTGCCGCGTGCGACACAGCAAGCCCCCCACACGCCACCAACCCAAGAACAGCCAACAAGTGCATTCGGATCATGTGCGACACCTTCTCACCAAAGCAAGCAAACAACGCGCGAACCCATCGCGCACGCCGCATCGTATCGGCATCGAAGGATTCGCCCCGCCACATGTCGCGCTCAGGCGCGTCGCCACCCCCCCCACCCCCGCATCACAGGCTCACAATTCCCCCCATGGGCGTCCCCAAACTCGACCAGCCGCCCGGCTGCAGCCCGTCAAAGTGCGAGAGACCCGCGACGATCGGCTGCGCGGCTTCCACGCTGATGCCGAACCAGAGCAGATTGGCCACGCCAGCCAGTTCGGGCAGAGCGAACACGTTCACCGCCCGCATCCCGTTGGCCGAGAGATTGATGGTGGTCGTGATCGTGCCCGCAGAGGGCGAGTAGAAGCGCAGCGTGACATCCTGAGCAACGCCCGCCGTGTTCGCGAGGAACAAAGTCTCCTCGCTGCGATTCTGAAAGCTTCCAGAATGGCGGAACCCATCCCCAAACGCCCAGCGGGTCGCGGCGATAGGCGAAGAGAGCGTCGAGTTGGCCTCCGAGGGCCGGCTCGACTGCACGCCACGGGTCTCGAGCGCGGACGCGATGATCGGGCCGTTCGAAGTGACTCGCACCGACGCGGGCGGAAGGCGCAAGAGTCCCAGCGCTGCGTTGCCGCGCAGCGATGAAGAGAAACCGGTCAGCCCGAACGCCGGGATCACGATCGTCGCGACCTCTTCGTCCGCAGCAGGATTGCCGGAGCGGAATGCGTCGTCGACGCGCGCAGTGATCGTGACGGTGCGTTCGACATTGGTCGGATTGAACAGGCGAATCTGGCCCGACACCGATCCCAGCGGTTCGCTGGCGATTGCGCCCGGGCCTCGCGTGGGGATGCCGGGCGTGAGGACCGATGTTGCGGTCGCCTGATCCGAGAAGGGCGACGCGAGCGACATCGACGCCTGGCTGGTGGCGCTGCCGCTGCCGCCGAGGCCTGGCGTGCGCCGCGAATACGTCGTGAGCGACGCGGCGATGGGAGAGCTCGACTCGATCACCACAGACAACGGGCCGCTGAGGTTGGCCAGTTCGGGCACGTCGTCGAGATTCACCCCGCCGCGACGGAGCGCGCCGACGTTGCGGGTCGCGACGCCGACCTGTTGTCCGTTGCGGAAGAAGCGAACTTGCACCTCGGCCGCTTGGGGCGAAGCGTTGTAGAGGAGGATGTAGCTGGTATTCGTTTCGATTTCGACCGGAACGTCGTTCACAATCCCCACCTCCCCACGTCGGACATCCGCCAGCGCCCATCGCGTCGAGGTCGTGCTGGTGAAGCTCTCGCCCACGCCAGGCGATTGGCCGCTCACGGCGAAGTTGCGGTCATACCGCACCAGCATCGCCGCGAGCGGCGCGCTGCTTTGCATCTCAATCGCGTAGGGCACGCCCACGCGGCCCGGCAGGTTGAAGTTGTTGCGCTCGCTGGTGGTCACGCCCCATTGGTTGTTGGGCGCGGCTCGCGTGAAGGCCGGAATCGTGCCGGTGGCGATCACCTGATCGCGCTCGCCCGATTCGTACCGCAGGACGACGCGATACTCGACCGGGAAGGGGTTGTCGTTGGTGAAGGGGACGTACTCGTTGATGCTGCGGGTACCGCGGAAGCCTTCGGGGAAGAACGATCGCGTCCAGGCGGTGGTGTCGAGCACGAGGGTGTTGGCAATCTGCCCATCGCGTCGAGCGAGTACAAGGACCTTGGTCGCGCCCAGCGTCATGCCCTCTGGGGGCGTGATCGTGAGCGTGGTGCTGGCCGTGCTGGTGGTGCGCGTGCCGATCGGTTCGTCTGGATCGTCCACGACGCCGTTGCCGTTGCGGTCGAGGTACGCCGAGAGCGTGACGCGCAGGGCTTCCGTCGCCGGCACGCCTGAAAAGTTGAACGTCTGCTCGTTCGCGGCGACCAGTGGCCCCGGCCCTTGTGCGAGGACGCTGGTGGGGATCACTTGGTTGGTGCTGAGGAAGGTTCGTTGGCCGAATTGGATCGAGAACAGATCGTCCGCGGTGTCGGTGTTGAGGCGCGCGACCGTGAAGCGCGGCGCGAGGCCGGTGCTGCGGTAGGAGTCGGCGTACGAACCCACGACGACGAAGTCGTTGCGCGAGTACTGGCCCGTCGCGTCGGCGCGATAGATGCGGTGCTCGTACTCACGGCCTAAAGGGCTGAATGCCGACGACCGCACGTCGACGCGGAAGAGCAGGTCGGTGCGACCGTCGCCCGTGAAGTCGCCGACCTTGTCCAACACCGGCGAGTACGCCCGCGAGCCCTGTGACGGATCAAAGAGCGGCGTGTCGGACCCAAAGCTGCCCGCACCGTCGTTCAGGCGGATGTTCACCGGATCCTGCTGACGGGAGAGTTGCAGGTCCAGCCAGCCGTCGCGGTTGAAGTCAAAGAGCTGCACATTGGTCAGAACCGAGAACGTGCCCAGCGACGCGACTTCGATCGAGGTGCCGTTCCAGCGGAGGAATGACGCGCCGAAAGACGAAAGTTGCACATCGATCGTGTCGCCCGCGTCGATCTTGCCCTTGACGAAGGGGTTGATGAACGTGGTAAACAGGTTGGCGTCGCTGAACACCTGCTGAAACTGGTTGTCGCCCGTGTGACGCAGCACTCGAACGCCCTCGCCAGTTATGCCGCCAAAGGACGACAACAGGACATCTTCGCGCCCGTCGTTGTCATAGTCCCAGGTCGTCCACGCGCTTTCGCCAGCGACAAGCGGGATGTTCGCGGCTTGTGACGAACCAAACCCACCGTTGCCGTCGTTGCGGATGAATCGCCACGCCGGTGCCTCGGTGCTGCCCTGAGGGCTCTTGGTGCGGAACAGCACGTCGCGATCGCCATCCAGATCGATGTCCAGCAGCAGGGGCGAAACGACGGAGAATGCGCCGAATGCGAACGTCTGCGTGCCGCCCAATCCGCCCGCGCCGTCGTTGCGACTGATCCGCACACCCGACAACTCCTGCGACACGCTGACGCTGACCAACTCGACAAGGTCCAGGTCCCCGTCCCCGTCCATGTCGGCGAACTGTGAGCCCAGCCCGTTCTGCAAGTCCAGATTGGTCGCCGCGAGGCCCCACCCCGTGCCATCCAGCAACACCCGGTCCTCGAGCCGGTCCAATCGCCCCGCGCTCGCAACCAGGCGCTCGACGCCCAACATCCGCGACGCTTCCAACGCTCCGAAACGGTTCCGCACTGCTCTCATGGCCAGTCCCCTGTGTAAGTTGTCAGCCGGTGCAAGTTGTCATTCGGTGTGTTTCGGAACGCCGCCCCCACTTGCCGTCGGGCTGGCGCTCTCGCGCCCTCCTCCGGGGGGAGGGGGCGTGGGGCGAGTTTGTCCTCGCCTCGAGTCAGGCCCTGGGCCCGATTCAGACAGTCTACCTAAAACGGAGGAGTTCGCAAGGGGGCTCGGCACAAACTTGCCCTCGAAATCCGGAATCTTCACATAAGGTTCGTTCGTATTTTGAAAGGCATTCACCTCTCGCGCGTTCCTTGAACCTTCCCGCCCCTGGCGCTACCATCGTCCCCCTTGGGATTTCCGCGCACGCGGCGATCCTCTGGCTGGTTTCGCCGCCCTAGCTCAGTGGTAGAGCACTCCCTTGGTAAGGGAGAGGTCGAGGGTTCAAGTCCCTTGGGCGGCTTTTCAGAGGTTGGCGGGCTTGGCACGCAGGTGCCCCAAAGCCCACGACTTGGAAGATGTGTCCGCACGTGTGCCGGTGTGCGGATGGTCCCAGGTCGCATCCTCTGACGTGCGAGTTTCTGCTTTGGCCTTGGCAACCAAAGCGACTTGCGTGTGGTTCAATCGTTCCGGCGCTGGCCTGGTGGAGGCGCGTTTGGGAGCCCCGCCCCAGGTCTTCTAGACTGGGTGTCCCGCGGAATTCAGTTTAGGAGTTTTTTCATGGCAATCGGTACATTTTCGCGCACCAAACCCCACGTCAACGTCGGCACCATCGGCCACATCGACCATGGTAAGTCGACCCTCACCGCGGCCCTCTCGGCCCGCAGCGCCGTCAAGAACGGCCAGAAGCCCAAGACCTACGCCGAAATCACCAAGGGCGGTACGGTCCGCGACGCCAACAAGACGGTGACGATCGCGTCCTCGCACACCGAGTACGAAACCGCCAACCGCCACTACGCCCACGTTGACTGTCCGGGCCACGCAGACTTCGTCAAGAACATGATCACCGGCGCCGCCCAGATGGACGGCGCGATCCTGGTCGTGTCGGCCGCCGACGGCCCCATGCCCCAGACTCGCGAGCACGTCCTGCTCGCCCGTCAGGTCGGCGTGCCCCACATCGTCGTCTTCCTGAACAAGGTCGACCTCGTTGACGATCCGGAACTGCTCGACCTCGTCGAACTCGAAGTTCGCGAACTGCTCAAGAAGTACGGCTTCCCGGGCGACACCACCCCCGTCATCCGCGGCCAGAGCAAGCTCGCCCTCGAAAACCCCGCCGATGACAAGGCCTGCAAGCCCATCGACGACCTCTTCAACGCCATCGACACCTTCATCCCCGAGCCCACCCGCGAAGTCGACAAGCCCTTCCTCATGAGCGTGGAAGACGTCTTCTCGATCAAGGGTCGTGGTACCGTGGTGACCGGCCGTATCGAGCGCGGCGTCATCAAGGTCGGCGAAACCATCGAAATCGTCGGCCTTAAGGACACCAAGTCCAGCGTTGTCACGGGCGTCGAAATGTTCCAGAAGACCCTGGACCAGGGCCAGGCCGGCGACAACGTCGGCTGCCTCCTCCGCGGCATCGAAAAGGACGACGTCGAGCGCGGCCAGGTGCTCTGCAAGCCCAAGAGCATCACCCCCCACACCCAGTTCAAGGGCCAGATCTACGTGCTGACCAAGGAAGAAGGCGGTCGTACGACCCCGTTCTTCTCCGGCTACCGCCCCCAGTTCTACTTCCGCACCACCGACGTGACGGGCACCGTCAAGCTGATGGGCGGCGCTGAAATGTGCATGCCCGGCGACAACGTCGAAGTCGAAGTCGACCTGATGGGCAAGCCCGTCGCCATGGAAAAGGGCGTTCGCTTCGCCGTGCGTGAAGGCGGCAAGACGATCGGCTCGGGCGCGGTCACTGAGATCATCAAGTAAGTGACCGACGATCCAGTTGGGTCGTCAGTGACGAAGTTTTGAAGACCCCGTCGCGGAAGCGGCGGGGTTTTTCTTTGTGCGTAAGACCACCACGCATGATGTCTCGATAGGATTTTGTTTGGACAAGTGACCGCGGCTCGCGGTGTTGCTCCCTCCCGGTCCCGCGCCTAATGTTCCCCCCGCGGCCTTTGGGACACCCCCAAGGGCCGCTTGTCACCTTGGGCTTTCACATTGGACTTTGTGCCGCGTTGGTTGGGCCTGGTGGAGGTTCCTCCCCACGCGGCGGCTGGAAAGTGAGCTTGTCATGGCAAAGAAGAAGGGCATGGCCCGTGAGTACGTGTGGCTGCAGTGCAGCGAGTGCGGCGACCTCAACTACCGCAGCGAAGTGAACACCAAGGGCGGCCTGCCCGAAGGTCTCAAGGACGGCCTGTCCAAGTACAGCCCGCGCCTGCGCAAGCACACGATCCACAAGATCAAGCGGAAGTAAGAAGGCACTGGGGACTGGGCACTAGGCACTGGCAGAGCCGGTGGTAGAACGACCGTCCATGGTGCTTCGTACCAAATGAAGGGTGCCGGTCTCAGCTTGGGCTTTGCTAGTGCCCGATCCCTGATGCCCAGTGCCTACTCGTACGCCGGTAGCTCAACTGGTAGAGCAGCGGATTCCAAATCCGCAGGTTGCGGGTTCAAGTCCCTCCCGGCGTGCTTCGTGTGAGTTGGTGGGTGTTGGCGGCGAATCGCCGCGGTGTAGGACGCTTCCATGGCCGATCGTGACGACAAGTCGCTTGCCCGCATCGAGGAAACCTCGGACGAAGGGCGGATCCCGGAGCGCTCCGACGCTGGCAGCGAGCGGTCCACCTACACCTTCGGCATCTTCAAGTATGGCCGGGGCTACTGGGTCCGTGTGATGACGGCGGTGGCCTTGGGCGTGCTGTTCCTCGCCGGGGCGGCGTGGGCATGGCGTCAGCTTGAAGCCCTGAGCCTCCCGAACCGCGCGTGGAGCGTCAACGCGACGCAGACGCAAGGCACCGCGAGCGCCGGCAATGTCGTGACGTTCGAGCGCATGCTCGATGGCAAGGCAGAGCCGCTGGGCACGGGCGTGCTCGAGAGCATCTCAACCCAAGGCGGCACCAGCGCGACGATGGTGGTCGCGAACGTCAAGATGAACGAAGGCGTCGCATCGCCCCGCGATGCGAACCATGTGTCGGTCGCGCCAAGCACGGGCGGCACGCCGCTGGTTGGCACGCTTGAGCGGCAGTCGGTGTCGGGGATTCCGATTTTCCAGCGGGTGTACCTGCAATTGGGCGTCGCGCTCGTGCTGGTGCTAATCGGCTCCTTCGTCACGTTCCACTACGTTGCTCGCAAGCCCAAGTCGGTCGACTTCCTCATCGCCACCGACGAGGAAATGCGCAAGGTCAATTGGTCCACTCGCAAGATCATCCTGGATTCGACCCAGGTGGTCATCTTCGCCACCTTCCTGATCGCGGCGTACATCTTCGTCGCGGACTTCCTGCTGAAGAAGGCGTTGTTTGATCAGATTGTGCGGTAAGGCATTGGGGTTCGGAGATTGGGCATTGGGGGAAGAAGGTGGGGACGGGGGGTGGGGGATGGGGGGTGGGGGGTGCCGGCGTTGGGCGGTCTGGGCGGTTGGGCGTGATGCTCATCGCAACAGGCCGATCAACGCCGGTTTGTCCAAAGTGAACGAGTGAGCGACGAGTCATCCGCAGCATCGACCGCGCAGCATTTTGAAGGAGCAGCCATGTCCGAAACCAAACCCGCCAGCGAAACGACCGTCGCCTCCAAGCCGGAGATTTCGGGCCTGATCGGGGCCGATGATGTGCTCCGCCAGGAAGGCATGAACTGGTTCGTGCTGCGCGTCGCCAGCAACAAGGAAAGCAGCGTGCAAGGCACGCTCCTCCGCAAGATCCAGATCGAGAACATGGCCCACCTGGTCGGGCGCATCCTGGTGCCCACCGAAAAGACCAAGACCGTCAAGAACGGCAAGACCAAGATCACCGAGACGAAGCTGTACCCCGGCTATGTCTTCGTCGAAATGAAGCTCGAACCCGACGGCCGCATCCCTCAGGACGTCTTCTTCCTCATCAAGGAAACCAGCGGCGTGGGCGACTTCGTGGGCACCTCGGGCCGCCCCTTCGCCATGAAGGAGCACGAGATCGAGAAGATGCTCCGCGACAGCCGCAAGCCCGAGGACCTGCCCAACATCAAGCTGGTCTTCACCAAGGGCGAGCACGTCATCATCAAGGAAGGCCCGTTCGCGACCTACGAAGGCACCGTCGACGAGCTCTTCCCCGACAAGGGCGTGGTCCGCGTGCTGGTGACCATCTTCGGCCGCCAGGCCCCCATCGACCTCGAAGAGTGGATGATCGGCAAGGCCGACGAGATGAAGTAACTGGCGGACAGTTTGCACAGCATTCCTCAGGGCGATCGGCGTGGCCGGTCGCCTTCTTCATGCGCGCGAAATATGCTGGGACATGCAAGGCGATGCTCTCTCCTCCACTCCAATCCCCGCCGACAGTTCGGACTCGGCCCCAGCGGCGTCGGTCGCGCAAACCAGCGTCCCGCCGCCCCACCCCTGGTCCACGATCCTCAAGAACAGCGACTCCGCGTTCATCACCTCGGGTGTCACGTTCCTGGGCATCATGGTGGTCGCGTATCTGGTCCGCAAGGTGCTCGCCGTGCGGCTCAAGAAGGTCGCGGAGCGCACTGAGACCAAGGTCGACAACCTCGCACTCGCCCTGATCACCGACATCCGCGTGTGGTGCGTACTCACGGTGGCGCTGGCAATCGCCAGCAGCGTGCTGGTGCTGCCCGGCGCGCTGAGCAAGACCATTCACATCATGGCGATCGCGGCGGTCGCGCTGCAGGTGATCCTCTCCAGCCGCATCCTCGTCGAGTTCGCGATGGGCGAAGTGCTCGACCGCAACAAGCGCCCCGACGGCACGCCCGACCCCTCGGTCCGCAGTGCGGTGGGCATCGCGCGAACCGTGATCTTCGTGATCGTTGGAGCCGCCGCGATCCTGTTTGCCTTGCAGAACATGGGCGTGCAGGTGACGCCCCTTCTGGGCGCTCTGGGCATCGGCGGCATCGCCATCGCACTGGCGGCCCAGAACATCCTGGGCGACCTCTTCGCATCGTTCATCATCGTGATCGACAAGCCGTTTCAGGTGGGCGACGCAATTCAGGTCGGCGACAAGACCGGCACCGTCGAGCGCATCGGCGTCAAGACCACGCGCCTCAAGGCCGCGAGCGGCGAGCAAATCGTCTGCTGCAACAGCGATTTGCTGACATCACGCGTGCACAACTTCGGCCGCATGGAGGAACGCCGGATTGTGGGCACGCTGGGCGTGACGTACGAGACCGACGCCGACAAACTCCGTCGCATCCCGGAGATCGTGCAATCGATCGTGCGCGCCACCGAGCACGTCCGCTTCGACCGCTGCCACTTCAAGAATCTCGGCGCGTACGCGCTGGAGTTTGAGTACGTGTACTTCGTGACCACGCCCGACTTCGTGCTGCACACCAAGGCTCAGGATGCGATCAACTTCGGCCTCTTTGAAGCGTTCGCGAAGGAAGGCATCGAGTTCGCGTATCCGACCAGCGTGCAGTACGCCAGGGTGAGCAAGCACGGCGGGCACGGGAGCGAACTTCACCCGTAAGGGCCATCCGCTCGCGCCATCTACCATCATCCATGCTCCACACTCTCTCGCGTCGCGTTCCCGCTCTCGTGCTGGTCGGCCTTGCGCTGCTTGCCGGCTGCAAGTCCTCCCCCAAGGCCAGCACGGAGCCCGCCACCGCGAAGCTCGATCGCGCCGTCACGATGATGACCGGTGCCTTTGCCAGCACCGCCCAGCACGAGCGCGATTCTGAGAACTTCTTCGACATCCGCCTGCGCATGACGCCCATCTGGCCCGCCCGCACCACCGACGTCCAGAAGTGGCTCTACGTCGAGCAGGCCAGGGCCACCGCCCTGGATAAGCCCTATCGCCAGCGCATCTACCGCGTCAGCCTGGGCCAGGAAGCAGGCACCCTCGTTAGCGAAGTCTTCGAACTGCCCGGCGGCAAAGAAGGCGCGGCGAAGTTCGCCGGCGCGTGGAAGACGCCCGACGCCTTCGACGCCATCACGCCCGAGCAACTCGACCAGCGCGAAGGCTGCGACGTTGTGCTGCGTGAATCAGCCGCGGGTGTCTTCGAAGGCGGCACCATCGGAAAGAACTGCCTCAGCTCACTGCGCGGCGCAACCTACGCGGTCAGCGAAGTGCGCATGGACGCCCGCGGCCTGACGACCTGGGACCGCGGCTTCGACGAGAGCGATAAGCATGTGTGGGGCGCAGAAAAGGGCGGCTACGAGTTCGTGCGCGTCGCGAATTGAACGTTGCAACAACTGCTCACCACCTCATCAGGCTACTTCTCTACAGGTGTATTGCTCCCTCACTCGCGAGGGTGCGACGCCGACACGCCCCCAACGAGCCCCGACAAACCCCCTGCCTTACCAAGTCTTTTCGCATGATTCAGGGAGAAAACCCTTGACGTCCTGATAGGTGTGGTAGATTACGCAAGTAAGGAGTGATGCAGCCATGGGAAGGGGCGGTTATCGGGAGCCCAAGTAATGGCAGTCACGATGATGGATATTGCAAAGCGGCTTGAAATATCAGCTGCGACCGTGTCGCGGGTTCTGAGCGGCAAGGGAACTGGGTACATCAGCAGTGGGACGCGCGAACGCGTGTTGGAAGCAGCACGCGCGATGGGGTATCGACCCAATCGAGTGGCCCAAGGCTTGGTGTCGGGCAAGACGAAGGTGTTCGCGTTGTGGCTTCGCAACAGCGATGCACCGTTTTATGCCAAGATGCCGCGCGTTCTGGCGGAACTGGGCATGCACGCCGGATACGAGATGATCCTCTCGGGCTATCGCGATCGGGGCGGCGAGACGCTGCCTCCCGGCGCGGAGGAGTACGACATCAACGCGTGGCCGGTCGACGGCATCATCGCCGCGGACTGTCCCAAGCGCGTTGAGCAGTACCGCCAGTGGAACCCCGTCGGCGGCGCGCCGATCGTCATGGTGGCCACCGACGAGAACCCCGAAGTCGACTCGATCGCGTTCGACCACGAGGTGGGCGTCGAGGCCGCGATGCAGCATCTCATCAAGATCGGCTGCCAGCGGATCGTCCACCTGACGGCGTGGTGCAGCGTCAGCGCGGTGCAACGGTGCCGCCAGAAGGTCTACGAGCGCGTCATCAGCGAGGCCGGCCTTGCCAAACGCGTGAGCGTCGCGGCGGACGAAACCCGCGCCACCGCCCGAGAGCACGTCAAGAAGCTGTGGAGCGAGGCCAAGTTCGACGGCCTGTTCTGCATCAACGACGACGTTGCAATCGGAGCCCACCGGGGCCTGGCGGACATTGGCGTCACCGTCGGCAAGGACGTCGCCCTCGTCGGCTGCGACGACATCGAAACCGCGGCGTACATGACGCCCTCGCTCACGACGATCCAGCAACCCGTCGAAGCGATGTGCACGCGCGCGTGGGAGATGCTCGAGCAACGCTGGGCCGAACCCAAGGCCCCGCTCCAGCAGGAACGCATCATGCCCACGCTGGTGGTGCGGGAGTCGACAAGTCAGTTCGGCAAGTAGCAAGAGAGCAAGCAAGACAGCGATACCAGGCGTTTCCAACGCTCGACCACTGTTGCAGGTGTCGAGCGTTTTCATTTGTTCGACAGCGATGCAAGCCCAACACCATCCAGCGCCGCCCCCCACCCCCGGCTTGTATCGCTGAGCTTCTCCTGCAACCCGCCCCCTGGTTTCCGAACAACTTCCCGGCACGACTCCCCGCGGGCGGGCTGGCCCCTGCGCGCAGCCCGTCCGCGGGGAGTACCGTTCCACCGGCTGGGCTTCCGCCCCGCCGCACGCACGCACGCCGCGATCCCTGTCGCGGCCTCTGGGAGGATTCACATGACCATGTCTTGCGCTCGCTCGTTCACCACGCTTCTGCGTCTCAGTT
Organism: Phycisphaerales bacterium; assembly: GCA_022843045.1. GTDB lineage: Bacteria > Planctomycetota > Phycisphaerae > Phycisphaerales > UBA1924 > BJHL01. Next base: position 101,863 of record JALHOJ010000001.1, on the reverse strand, counting down.
CGCTCGCTCTTGTCGCGGGCTCCGCGTCCGTCGCTGGCGCAACCGGGTTGCATGCCCTCGCGCCGCTGGCCGGAGTCTCAATCGCCGCGATTGCGCAGGAAGAAGCACTCACCAAAGAGAACGTCATCAGCGGCACGATGGACATCGACTTCGCGACCCGCACCACCAAGGACACCAGCGGCGACCTCAGGACCGGCTCGCCCGCTCTGGGTGCCAAGGACTCGTACAAGTTCAACCTTGTCGTCGTCGACACCACCCGCTTCAGCGGCACCGTGACGCGCCAGCCCAACCTCTACGGCAAGACCCTGGGCCGCAAGCAGCAGGACGCGCAGCTGTTCTACAGCGTCGACCTCGCCGTGCGCAACCCGCGCGACCTCAAGCAGGAGAAGAATGTCGGCAAGTGGGTCGGCACCGTGCCGATCGACCCCGCGAGCGGCGCGTTTGATCTGTCGGGCGGTAAGTCTAAGGAAAGCGCCTTGCGCATCAGCGTTGATGCCGTGGGCCGGGCCGCCGCGTTCCAGGACACGTTCCGCGGTCGATTGGTCGGCAAAGCCGAAAACAAGGAAAGCCTCGCGGCCTACACGTTCAAGCGCGTCGTGGGTGGCAAGGAACGCATCGTGACGGTCAAGAAGTCTGACCCGATGCGGTTCGACAACATCGTGCTCGCCAAGGGCCCCGCCGACAGCTATCCCAACACCAGCGTCACCGGACGCCTTGATTACGACTACGAGACCGGCAACTGGTACACCGACGGCATCCGCTTCAAGTACGACCTTGATGGCAAGGAGTACGAAGACGTCGTCACCGGCTCGATCAAGTGGGTCGAGGATCCCGACCGCGCCACCAACGGCAAGGGCTACTACGACTTCAACCTCCGCTTCAACGAAGAGAAGAACAAGAAGTCGGGAGGCGAGGCGGCGGCCTTTGACAAGATGAGCGACGAAGACGCCTTCTTCGCCATCGACGACAGCATGCCCGCGCTGACTGGTCGCGTCAGCTACATCGACACCATGAGCGGCGAAACCGTGAGCACCAGCAAGGTGACGTACAACCTGCACGCCAACAAGCTGACGAAGGTGCAGGTGATGAACTTCTTCAAGCTGTGGACGCTGGCGATCGGGCCGACCAACGACGAGTGATTCCCTCGCGCTCTACGAAACGCGACCGTCAGGGAGCGTCGAACAACCAGCGGCGAACGGAGCTCGTAGAACACAGAGGAAACCATAGCAGGAAACCAGAAGAGGAAGACAGAGAATCATCTCTGTCTTCCTCTTTTCTTTTTCTCTGTTTGCCTCTGCGTTCGAAGGGATTCGGACACGCATGTCGGGCTCGACGCTCCCTGACGGTCGCGTTTCGTCAAGACAGCATCACAGCAGATCCGGCCTCCGCACAAACGTCCGGCGTAGCCGCTCCGCGTGCCGCCACTTCGCGATGGCCTCGTGATCCCCCGATAGCAGCACGTCCGGCACCGCGCGCCCCCGCCACTCCCGCGGCTTGGTGTAGTGCGGGCAATCCAGCAGTCGCTTGGACTGCTTGCTGCTGGAAAGCCCGTCCCGCGCGGTCGAGAAACCCTGCGGCGGCGCGAAGACCGAAAAACTGTCCTGCACGCTGCTGTCCTCATGCCCCAGCACGCCAGGCAGCAATCTCGCAATCGCATCGATGGTGACCAACGCCGCGACCTCGCCACCCGACACCACAAAGTCCCCCAGCGACACCTCCAGCGGCGCAAGCTCCTCGATCACGCGCTCGTCGATGCCTTCGTAGTGCCCCGCGAGCATGACCAGATGCTCACACGACGCGAGATGCGCGACCAGTTCCTGCGAAAGCGGCGTCCCCTGCGGCGTGAAGTACACCCGCTGACGCCTCGCGCCCGCCCGCGGCTTCTCCACATGATCGAAGGCATCCCACACCGGCTGACACATCATGACCATGCCCGGCCCGCCGCCAAATGGTCGGTCGTCGGTCTTCTGATGCTTGTCGTGCGTGAAGGTGCGAATATCGGTCGCCGACACCGTGAGCGCGCCCGCGTCGATCGCGCGCCGCGGCATGCTCACGCCCAGCAACGCGGGCGGCTGGGTCGCGAAGAGTTCGGGAAACGTGGTCAGAACATCGACGTGCACGCGGGAAGGTAGGGACGGGTGAACCAGCTTGCACAGGAAGACAAAGTGATGAGGTGATGTGGGGAACGAAGATCGGCGGCAACCGGAGAACACCACTCCGTCTTGCTCTCACCGCAGCAATTGCCCAGCCTTCATGCCCAACCACACGCCACCCAGCCCGAGAGCAAGGTTCAGACCCAGGTTCGCCAGCGCCGCGGCGTGCTTGCCCTGCTGAAACAGCTGGACGGTTTCGACGCTGAGGGCGGAGAAAGTGGTCAGGCCGCCCAGGACACCCACCATCACCAGGAACTTGAGCGCGTGCTGTGGATCGCTGGCCCAGCGGGTTGCACCAAGCAACGCACCCGCGACACAGCAACCAATCACGTTCGCCGCGAGCGTGCCCCAGAGGCCCTTCCAGCCCATGCCGGTCGCGGCGAGTGTGAGCAGCGCACGAAGCACCGCGCCCACCGCCCCGCCCAGCGCTACGAGGAGGAGCGAATGCCACAGGGCCAACGAAGGCTGCGTGAGCACGACGGCGGCGTTGGTGTTCGCATCCACGCGGAAACGTAGGAGGAGATGCCGACGCAGCATCCACGCGGCACGACAAGCAGCCTGGCCATGAAAGAGGACTCGCGTGCCGGACGAGTACCACGCCCCCTTACAGCCGGGCTGCATGTTGCGTGACTACCTCGCCTGACCCTTCGCGATCCGCTCGCGAACGTACTCGCGGGCCTCGCGCTCGGCGGTCCAGACGTCGTCCAGCGTGTTGAGCGGCCGGACCCGCAAGTCGCTGATCGCAGCCTCAACCACCCGCGCGATCGCGCCAAAGCCAATCTTGCGAGCCGGATCGTCGCTCAGGAACGCCGCGACGGCTTCTTCGTTCGCCGCGTTCATCGTCGCGCCGCTGGTGCCGCCCAGTTCGAGGACCTTGTACGCAAGGCCCAACGCGGGAAATCGCGTGAGATCTGGGGGCGAAAACTCCAGCGAACGCATCTCGCTCCAGGTCATGCGCCGAGCCACGCCGTCGAGCATGAACGGCCACGTGAGCGCCCGCTGGATGGGCAGACGCATGTCGGGCGGGGCGAGCTGCGCGATGCTCGAGCCGTCGACAAACTCGGCGATGGCGTGCACGATGGACTGGGGATGGACGAGCACATCGAGCTTGCTGGCGGGCAGGCCGAAGAGCCAGTGGGCCTCGATCAGTTCGAGTGCCTTGTTCATGAGCCCCGCGCTGTCGATAGTGACCTTCGCGCCCATGTTCCACGTCGGATGCTTGAGCGCGTCTTGCGGCGCGGCACGTTCGATCTGGTCCTTGGTCCAGGTTCGGAAGGCGCCGCCGGAGGCGGTGAGGATGGCCTTTGCCACGCACGATGCATCGACGAAAGGCGTATCGATATCTTCGAGCGTCGTGCGTCGCATCCGGTCGTTCTTCATCCCGGCTCCCTGGTGTCGCTCGTCGCTCGCACCATCGCTTGAGGAGTGACCCGCGGCCAAGCACTGCCAAAGCGCGGCGTGCTCACTATCAACCGGCAGCACGCTGGTGCGGTCTCGGCAGGCTCGCGGAATCACCAGTTCTCCCGCCGCGACCAGTGTTTCCTTGTTTGCCAGCGCCACAGGCCGCCCCAATTCAATCGCAGCAAACGTCGCCGGCACGCCCGCGCTACCGACCATCGCGGCGAGCACGAGATCGCATGCAACCTCGCGCACCAACGCCTCCGCCGCGAGCGGGCCCCGCCGTGCCTTTGCGTTCGCGGGCAGCGAGCCTTCAGCAAGATCTCCGCTCGCGTCCGCAAGCGCAATCTGCGTGACGCCAAACCGCCTCGCCTGCTCCGCCAGCAGCGTCGCGTTCCTGCCCGCCGCGAGTCCGACGACTTCAAACTCAATCGGCGACCGTCCCGCCTTCGCAAGGTCATTGACGTGCGCGACCACCTCCAGCGCCTGCGTGCCGATGCTGCCCGTGCTGCCCAGGATCAGGAGTTTGCGTCGCTGCGGCGTCATGCAAGCACCACACACAAAACCAGCCCACCCACCAAAAGAAAAGACGGCAAGGACCACGTCCTTACCGTCTCACCGTATCACCGAATCACCGTCTCATCACTCCGGCTTGGGCTTGCGAGCCAGGTCCGCTGGCGTCAGCTTCCGCCGGATGTTGCCATACAGCGTCCGAGGCGGCGGCTTGAGCGTGTCGGCCCGGGGCAGAGGCGCAACCTCTACGGGCGGGCGAGGCGCTTCTGATCGCGGAGCCGGACGAGGCTCGGCCCGAGGTTCGGCCCGAGACTCGGGTCGCGGCTCGGGCCGCGGACGACGCTCCTCACGAGGTTCCGGACGCGGCTCGCGCGGGCGATCCACAGGCCGATCCTCCCGACGCTCCTCACGGCGCGGTTCGGGGCGATCGCCAGCAGGCCGCGCACCGTCCGGAGTGCCGCCGCCGCCACGACGCCGACGACGGCGACGCTTGCGCCGCCCGCCCTCGCCGCCTTCTGCGGTGCCGTCGCCGCTGGGCTGCTGTCCAGCGCCGCGCGGGGCGTCACCTTCTTCGCCAGCATCCGCCGAGGCATCTTCAACATCGACAGCATTGTCTTCGTCCACGTCGCCATCATCAATGGCTTCCTCGCGAAGCACCACGGGCGTGCTGCGTGGCGCGTCGTTGACTGCCGGCTCATCGCCCCACTCGTCATCATCGCCGCTGGGCGAGTTGTCCATCGCGGCGTTCTCGCGAGCGTCGCCCTCCGCGCCATCGCGCGGCTCGCCCTGTTGGCTCATGGGCAGGGGCTGGCCATCCGGGCCCAGCTGCTGGCCGCCACGCCCGCGACGGCGACGACGGCGACGACGCTTCTTGCGAGGAAGGCCATCAGGACCCAGTTCGGTCGCGCCGGGCTGTGCCCCGGGCGTGCCGTCGATCGGACCGCCGACTTCGTCACTCGCCTGGTCGCCCATTTGGTCGCCCATCGGTTCAGCTTCACGCGGCGTTTCGACGGGCGCCCGCTCCACATCCCGACGCGGCTCGATGGGGTCGCCATCTTCGCCCACTTCGCGGGTCATCGGCTCGCCCCACTCGTTGGTGTCATCGTGCGTGCGTCGGCCATGATCGGGGCGATCAGGGCGACCGCCACGTCCACCACCACCCCGCCCGCCGTGTCCGCCCCGGCCGCGACCATCGTCGCGCCGGCCGTCACGGGGACCATCTCGTCCGCGATCATCCCGACGCGCGGGCCCGCGCTCATCCCGCGCCTGCGCCGGTGCCGGCTGATCACGACGCTCGTCGCGAGGCCGCTCTTCGCGCGGGCGATCCCCGCTGCGATCATCACGGCGTGCTTCGCGCCGAACGTCAGGCTGGCCATCACGCGGCCCATCCCGGCGTTCATCACGTCGACCATCACGCCCGCCGCGCCCGCGATCACGATCCCGGCCACGACCCCCACTCCGTCCGCGGCGTTCGGCTCGATCCTCGCCGCTGGGCGCAACTCTCGCACCCTCGGCGATTGCCTGATCCACTTCGGCGTCGGACAGGTCAAGCTCGATCGGATGCACGTCGCTGTCATCGGGCTCTGGATCAACCAGCGACGCCTCGGCGTCGCGGGCTTCGCCATCCAGATCGCCCGCCCAGTCGGATTCGCTGGTGTCGGCGACGACGAGTTCGACCAGATTCGTGGGCTTGCGAGCCTGTGGAAGCTGGGTCAGTTCCATGTCGGCCCCGTCCTGGTCATACGCGTAGAACGTGACGCGATCAACCGCGACGGCCTCGCTCACGCGCACGTCCACATGCTTGCCATACGTGCGTTCGATGCGTGAGAGCAGCTGACGCTTGGTGCTGAGCAGATCGCCAGCCACCCGCGGCGCGACGACCATCTCCACGCGATGGACGCGTTGCACGTCCAGCAGCGCGGCAAGGTCCCGCAGCGCATCACCCGTCACACTGTCGGGCTTCTGAATGAGCCCGCGCCCGCGACACGTCGGGCAGTCGTTGAAGTGCAGGCTTTCGTGGCTTGGCCGCATGCGCTGACGCGTCAGTTCGAGAATGCCAAACTCGCTAATGGGCAGCACCGTGCTCTTGGCGCGGTCGCGGCGGAGGCGTTCCTCGAATCGCTTCTGGATGTCCTTGCGATGCGTCGCGAAACGCATGTCGATCAAGTCGTTGATGACGATGCCGCCCATGTCGCGCAGGCGCAGCTGCCGGCAGATCTCATCGACGGCTTCGATGTTGGTCTGGTAGGCGTTGGTCTCGCTATCGCGAGAGTCGCGGCTCTTGCCGCTGTTCACGTCGATGGCCACCAGCGCTTCGGTCTGATCGATCACGAGGCGACCGCCGCTGGGCAGCGGCACTTCGCGGGCATGGATCAGCGAAATCTGCTTTTCGATCCCAAACGCGTGGAAGATCGGGCTCTTGTCCTGCAGGTGCAGCAGCTTGGTCTGCGTGCGCGGAGAGACGATCTTGAGGTATCGCGCCGCGCGTTGCAGCGCGTGCTCGTTGTCGATGATGACTTCGTGCGTCTCGCTCGTCAGCACGTCTCGCAGGGCGCGGACGAGCAGGTCGCTCTCGCTGTACAGCAGACGAGGCTTGCCGCCCGCCTTCAGGCGCTTGTCCATGTCCTTCCACAGACGCATGAGGTACGCGAGGTCGCGCTTGAGTTCGGCCTTGGTCCGCGTCATGCCCGCAGTACGCAGGATGAAGCCGAAGCCATCGGGCAGCTCAAGCTGATCGAGAATCTCGCGCATCTTGCGGCGCTCTTCCTCGTCCTCAACCTTGCGCGACACGCCCACCTTGTCCATGTAGGGCATCATCACCAGGAACCGCCCGGGGATGCTGAGGTAGCTCGTCAGCGTGGGTCCCTTCGTCCCCACGCCTTCCTTGAGGACCTGCACGATGATCTCATCGCCACGCCGCAGCGCAGCTTGAATCGGCGGACGATCACGCCGGGGCGTCTTGATGCCGATCCGCTCGGTGGTGCCCTCTTCGCTCTCGCCCGGGAAGTAGCGCGGGTGCAGGTCGGTGACGTGCAGGAACCCGTTCTCGCCCATGCCAAAGTCAACAAACGCCGCCTGGATGGCGGGCTCCACGTTCATCACCTTGCCCACGTAGATGTTGCCGACATGGCTCGCGCTCGCGAACTTCTCGGTGTACAGCTCTTCGAGCTTGCGATCCTCAACCACCGCCACCCGGCACTCTTCGCCAGGCACGTAGTTGATGATCATCTGCGTGAACGGCTGGCCGTCACGCTTCGCTGCGCCGCGCTTCTCAGTGGAACGCTCGGCCTTCTCGATCTTGTCCGCTCGCTCGCCGCGCCCACGGCCGCTCCGGCCTCCTCGCGCGCTCCGACGGCCCTTGCGAGGTTCTTCCGCGGCTTCAGCATCTCCCGAAGCTTCGCTCGATGCATCGCTGGCGTCTTCGCGAGCCGCGACCTCCGACTCATCGGCTGCCTCCACCGCTTCGCGCTCCGAGCCATCATCGCCGGCTTCGACGTCCGGCGCGTCTTCGCTCGCAACTTCGGGTGCTTCCGCACCGGCAGCGTCTTCGCCCGGCTCGGTCGCTTCGCTGGCTTCCGCTGTGCCCGCGGTCTTGCGCTTGCGGCCGCGTCCGCCGCGCCGGCGGCGCTTCTTCTTGGGCCCGCCCGAGCCTTCCGATGCTTCCTCGCTGCGGAGGATAAAAAGATTCTTGAGTTCGTCCATACTGCTGACTCCCGTGCCTGTGATGCAGGCTGCTGTCGCCCGGCGCGTCCTCGCGCGGGGCTTGGTTCTACGGGTCGATGTCAGGAGCTGGATGGCTGCGTGTGGATCGCACCTTGCGATCCGTGATCCACGATCAACCATGCCCCTGCGGCAGACTGCCGGGGGGTCGTTCATCGCTTCACACTTTGCACACGAACGGAAGGAACCGAAAGTTGAGGAAGCCGGGCCAAAGAACAAGCCCATCTTCCGCTTTGCATTCCGCCGCGCTGCGCTTGGGCTCCTTGGCCCAGCGTACTTGCGCCGCACAATGCTCCGCGCCCTTTTGCCGCCTCTTTCCAAAAGAAGCCGCCCGGCGCTCTCAACCCGCCGCGATTGGGCGTGCCCTGCGATAGAAATCGCCGGCCCGTCCCGCGGTGTGGCCCGATTGGCGGAGCGTTGCACATGGCAACACTCCCTCGAGCCCTCATCACGAACCGCTCACCTCGCCGCACACGTTCACAAGCCCGAAGGCTTGCCCACGCGGGCCAAGCATGCGATCCGAAGTCTTCCGATCCGCGTGCGAAGGGGGTTGCAACACCGACCTCGCCCACCGACCTTGGTTCTTCTCCCGAAGCTATTCAGCGGAACGCCCGCTGTACGCTTCAGGAACGATCTTGCGTGCCGAATCCCGCAACAAAGCGGAGATCTGCACGTCCGAATCGAGGCTCAGGACCTTTCGGGCCACAAGCTCGCACTGGGGTATCGTCACACTGCGGACGAACCTTTTCAACTGGGGTATTACCGTCGAACTGACGGACAATGTACGTAATCCTAGGCCCAGCAACAGCATAGCGTATTCTGGGTCACCCGCAGCTTCTCCGCAACAACTCACCGGAATGTCCCGATGGCGGCCCGCGCGGGCCACATCCCGGATCAACTTGATCACCGCGGGGTTGGTCGCCTGGTACAAATGAGCCACGCGTTCGTTGATGCGATCGACCGCGAGCGTGTACTGGATCAGGTCGTTGGTCCCGATGCTGAAGAAGTTCACTTCGCGCGCAAACGTGTCGGCGAGCAACGCCGCGCTGGGCACCTCGACCATCATCCCCACCGGGATGTTCTTGTCAAACTTCACGCCTTCCTCAGTGAGGTCCTCCATCACGTCGTGCAGGATGAACTTGGCCTGACGAAGCTCCAGCAGCGTGCTCACCAGCGGGAACATGATCTTGATCGGCCCGTGCGCGCTGGCTCGCAGGATCGCACGGAGCTGACGCTTGAACATGGGCACGTTGCGCAGGCAGTATCGAATGCTGCGATTGCCCAGGAACGGGTTGCGCTCGGGCACCTCTTCCCGGCTCTGCGTCATCTTGTCCGCGCCCAGGTCCATCGTGCGGATGACCAACTCCCGCCCCGCGGCGAGATCGACGCACTGCTTGTACGCCTTGTAGTGATCTTCTTCGCTCGGTTCGTCGGGGCGTGTGAGGTAGAGGTACTCGGTGCGGTACAGCCCCACGCCCTCACCGCCCATCTTCAGTACCTTCTCGATCTCCGCGGGCAATTCGATGTTGCCCACGATGTTGATCTTGACCCCATCAAGCGTGACGCTGGGCAAGTTCGCGATTTCGCCCAGCGAAACGCGATACGTCCGGCGTTGCTCGATGGTCCTGCGATACTGCTCAAGGGTCTGCTCGGTGGGGTTGAGCACCACCGCGCCGGTGTCGCCATCGACGATGATGGTCTGCCCATCCAGCGCGTGCTTGAGAAGGGTTTGTGCCCCCACCACCGCCGGGATTTCCAGGGCCTTGGCGATGATGGCGGTGTGGCTCGTGAGCCCGCCCAGGTCGGTCACGAACCCGATGATGCGCGAGCGATCAAAGCCCACCGTCTGGCTGGGCGTGAGGTCCTTGGCCACCACCACGGTGTTGTCATCCGCCGCCTTGAGGCGCGTGACTTGTTCGCCCACGAGGTGCTTGTGCAGGCGCCGCGAGAGGTCATCGATGTCGTTGACCTTGGTCGCGAAGACCGAGTTGTTCATCGAACGGAACTTCGCGGCTAGCGCGCCCAGTTCTTCGTGAGCTGCAGTGTCCGCGCTCACAAGGTCCCTCTCAACCCGCCCGCGGATGCCCTTGAGCAGCGTCGCGTCCTTGAGCATCTGGATGTGGAACTGGAAAATGTCCGCCGTCTGCTTGCCCATCTGGGCCTTGGCCTGTTTGTAGACTTCTTCGATGTCGCTGATCGCCGTGGCGATCGCTCGCTCCAGCCGCTTGAGTTCTTCCTTGACAGCGCTCGCTCCGATCGGCCTGCGGATCACGCGCAGCTCATCCGCGTCGATGGTCATCACCCGCCCGATGACCACGCCCGGACTCACGGGCAACCCCTTGAACATCTGTTGTGCGGGAGCAGCGTGCGTCACCGGGTTGCTGACGGAATCGCTTGCATTCGCGCTCGGCGCGGGCGCTGCGCCCTTGATCTTGCCCTTTCCATCGCCGGCCGATCCGCTCGTTCGCGGGGGCTGAGGCGCACCGGAGCCTGCCTGCGAAGGCGGCTGCGGCGACGAGTTTGGCTGGGAGGACTTGCGTTCGGGCACGAGAGCGTTTCTTTTCCGGCTGCGGAGCCAGCGTTTCAGGACGTGGTATCGGATTGTACGAGAATCCGCTCAACCTCGCCCTTGCGTTGGACCCAGGAAATGTCGTACACTGTCCTGCAACGCAAGTTCGCCTGACCCGAAAGACCTTCCAGGGGCGCGAACTGGCCGATTCTGCCAGAGGTTTGGCAAGTCCTGTCGATGACTGATCTGTCGCGACGCATCCGCGTGCCACAACGCGCAAGTGCTGCGACCTGGTCCGAGCATTCGTCGTTCACATTTGCGAGCCACTCTCACGCAGGACCTGGTAGCGAGATTGGACCGGGCGGGGTGGGGGCGGGGGGCGGGGTCTGCGGTTGGTGCTGGGGGGGTTGGACATCATGAGATTGTCGCGCGCGTCGGGCGGTTGCTCGTGCGCGGTAGCGAGAATGGCGGGCGCAGTCGCGCTCGCGTGGAGTTTGTGCATGGCTGGGAACTTCGATCGGGGCAGTGGTGGCAACCGCTACGGGGGCGGGGGCGGGGGCGGCGGGGGTGGTGGCCACTCCGGCGGATCTGGGGGGGGACACGGGGGCGGCGGCGGCTTCCGCAAGCGGCGGCGGCGTGGACGCGGCGGGGGCGGCGGAGGAAACGGCGGACAGCACCAAGGTGCCGCGCTCGCGAATCCGCCTCGCTCTCTGCACAGCCAAGCGCCCTCCAACCAACTTCTGGACGTCGACGGCAAGCCGCTCGTACTACCCGCGACTGCCAAGGCCTTCGAAGACCTCACCAGCATCGATCCCGCCCCGCGACTCACGCTCGAATATCCCGGCTGTCCCGCCAGTTGCCGCCTGATCGATCTCTTCTGCCCCATTGGCCGCGGCCAGCGCTCCATGATCGTGAGCCCGCCCAAGGCCGGCAAGACGACGCTTCTCAAGGACATCGCCACCGCGCTGATCCGCAACTACACCGACATCGAACTGGTCGTGCTGCTTATCGACGAACGCCCCGAAGAAGTCACCGACTTCCGCCGCACGTTCACTCGCCCACAAACCGAAGCCCTCGCCCGCGAAATGATGGCTCGCGGCATGGAAGAACTCAGCGGCCCCGCCCCCGTCCCCGATCGCACGCCCCCCGCCACCCCTCCCAACGTCCGCGTCATCGCTTCCAGCAACGACCACGGCGTCGACAAGCACATCGACCTCGCTATCAGCACCATCGATCGCTGCAAGAACATGGTCCGCGCCGGCAAGCACGTCGTCGTGCTGCTCGACTCGCTGACGCGCGTCGGCCGCGCCTTCAACCAATCCCGCAAGCACGCCAACAGCGGTCGCACGCTGAGCGGCGGCCTGGACAGCAAGGCCCTCGCCATTCCACGCCAACTCTTCGGCGCCGCCCGCAACACCGAAGAAGCCGGCAGCCTCACCATCATCGCCAGTTGCCTCGTGGACACCGGCAGCCAGGCCGATCAAGTGATCTTCGAAGAGTTCAAGGGCAGCGGCAACATGGAACTGATCCTGGACCGCAAGGTCGCTGAGCGACGCTTGTTCCCCGCCATGAACCTCGCAGAGTCAGGCACTCGCAAGGAGCACCTGCTGATGGGCGAGGCGGAAGTAAAGACCATGGCCGCGCTGCGACGCAGGCTGCTGCAGATGCCGCCCCACCAGCAGGTCGAGCAGTTGCTCGCGGCGCTCAAGCGTTTTCCGACCAACGCCGCCCTTGCGGGGAGCGTCCAGTAGGTTTCCACGACAAGCACTGAACTGGGACTGAACTGCACCCGGGTTCCCAAAGTCCCGATATTTGCTGCAACCTCCAGCAATCAAGGGCCGAAGGGTCCGTTGGAGCAGTTCGCGCCCGTTTCCCCGCGGGCGATGCCCCACGTTCTGAGTATTGATGTGTTTCCTCCCGCTTTCGGCCCACTTTCGGAGCGTCGCATGCCCCGTCCTCGCGCTTTGCGTTTCGTGTTGCTCGCCGCCTGCTTTGAATTGGTGTGCGCTGGCCGCCCCGCGCTCGCGCAGCCGCCCTCCATGGTGCAGGCCCCCAACTTCGCGGGCGAAACGTTCTGGACCTCTCTGGCAGCGCTCCCGCCCGAGTCCGCCGCGGGTCGCGAGTGGGTGCGTCCGCAGGTCTATCGGACCTACGCGCTCGACCTCGCCTCAATGCGTCAATTCCTCGCCGGTGCGCCGCTGGAGTTCACCACAGGCTTGGGTCGCCCGCCGCTGGTGCTGTCGCTGCCCACGCCCACGGGCGAACTGGCTCACTTTGAGATCGTCGAATCGCCCGTGATGCACCCGCAGCTCGAAGCCGACATGCTCGCGATGGGCGCAGCGATCAAGACGTTTGTGGGTCAGGGCCTGACAGATCCGACCGCAACCGTGCGCCTCGACTACACGCCCGCGGGCTTCCACGCCCAGGTGCTGGGCGCCGCGGGCAACTTCGCGATCGATCCGACCACCTTCGGAGACACCGTGCATTACGCGGTGTACGACATCGAGCGCCTCGCCCGCACGCCCTGGGTCTGCCATGTCGTGGAGCAGCCCGAGCCGGTTGTCGAGAATCCCTTTGAAGATCGCCAGACGGGCGGCACGCTGCGTCGGTACGACCTTGCGATGGCGGCGACGGCGTCGTTCACCAGCTACCACGGCGGCACCGTCGCGGGGGCGCAGGCGGCGATCGTGACCGTCGTCAATCGCCTGAACCAGATCTGGGAGCGCGACTTCGCGACGCGATTCCAACTCGTCGCCAACAACCAGAACCTCATCTATACCACCGCCAACCCTGGTCCGTACACGGATGGCACGCTGAGCTCGATGATCAACGAGAACCAGACCAACATCAACAGCGTCATCGGCAGCGCGAACTACGACGTCGGGCACGTGGTCTCGGGCCTGAACCTGGGCGGCCTGGCGCAACTCAACGTCAACTGTGTGAACACCAGCAAGTCGCGTGGCGGCTCGGGCCGCTTTCCGCCCGTCTCCGATCCCTTCACCGCCCAGATCGTCGCGCACGAACTGGGTCACCAGTTCGGCGCGGGCCACGCCTTCAACGCCGACGACTCCGCCGACGGCAACGTCTGTCTGCCCAACCGCTCCTCGACCAGCGCGTACGAGCCGGGCAGCGGCGTGACGATCATGAGCTACCAAGGCCTCTGCGGCCCAAACAACAACACCGATCCCTTCGAGCCCATGTACAACCAGGGCTCGTACGCCCAGATTGTCGGTCGCCTGACGGGTACCACCTGCGCGACGACGAGCAGCACGGGCAACAACCTCCCCAACATCGCCGCGCTCACATCCTTCTCGATTCCCGTCGGCACTGCCTTTACCGCCACCGCCAGCGCGACCGACGCCGATGGCGACTCGCTGACGTACAGCTGGGAACAGCGAAACCTCGGCGCCGCCCAGCCCCTCTCCGGCGCGGGCAGCGGCGACAACGGTGCCAGCCCCATCTTCCGCGTCTTCGCGCCCGTCACGAGCCCCACCCGCACCTTCCCGCGCCTGCAGGACGTGCTCGACGGCGGCCTGAGCTTTGGCGAGATCTATCCAAGCGTCGCGCGCACGCTCACGCTGCGCCTCATGGTCCGCGACAATCGCGCCGGCTTTGGCGCGGTCCGCTGGGCGGACGTCAACTACAACATCGTCGCAACCGCGGGGCCCTTCACGCTCACGAGCTTCAACACGGGCGGCACCTTCGCCCCGGGCAGCGTGCAGACCGTGACGTGGAACGTCGCCAACACCACCGCGTCGCCCGTGAACACCGCCAACGTTCGCATCCTGCTCTCCATCGACGGCGGCGACACCTGGCCCTATGTGCTCGCCGCGAGCACGCCCAACGACGGCAGCCAGAGCGTCACGCTGCCCAGCAACGTCACCACCGGCGAAGGTCGCATCCGCGTCGAAGCCGTGAACAACGTCTTCTTCGACGCGAGCAACGCCAACTTCTTCATCTCCTGCCCCGCGCCCCAGAACGTCCTCGCCAGCGACGCCAGCGATTGCGGGTTTGTCCGCGTCACCTGGGACGCGGTTGAAGGCGCGCAGACCTACCGCATCCTGCGCGGCACGCCGGGCGGCTCGCTCGCCCAGATCGCCAGCGTCGTCGCGCCCGGACTCACGCAATATGACGACACCACCGCGCTGCCAGGACAGCAATACAACTACGCCGTGCGTACGCAAGGCGCGGCGTGCGCCACGGGTGGTGGCCAGAGCGGCACCAACCCGGGCCAACGAGCCAGCGCCGCAGCTATCACCGGCAGCCCCGCCCCACAGACCGTCGGCCAAGGCGCATCGGCGAGCTTCACCGTCGTCGCAACCGGCACCAATCTTGCCTATCAGTGGCAACGCAACAACGTCAACCTGCCCAGCAACCCGCAGTTCGCCGGGCTGGGCACCGCCACGCTCACGATCAACAACGTGAGCACCGCCGATGCGGGCGACTACCGCTGCGTCGTCACCGCCCTATGCGGCTCGCCCGTCGCGAGCAGTGCTGCGACCCTGACCGTCAGCACCGGCCCCTCCTGCGACTCCATCGACTTCAACAACGACACGGGCTTCTTTGATCCCCAGGACATCGAGGCGTTCCTGTCGGTCTTCTCCGAAGGCCCGTGCGTCCCCGACACGGCGACCTGCAACGACATTGACTTCAACAACGACGCATCGCTGTTTGACCCCTGCGACATTGCCAGTTTCCTGCTCGTCTTCGCCGAGGGCCCCTGCACCCCCTGCGGCGACTAAGCACCGAGCGGCACAAGCCGCCGGCGGAAGTCTGACAGTACCAATTCCCACGGCATGCTCGAAAGGTCGATCGCGAAGTCCGCGGAGAGAAGCGGAGAAACGCAGAGAGAACGCAGGGTCAGAATCTGACCCCTGCATTCTCTCCGCGTTGCTCCGCTTTTCCTCCGCCCCTTCGCGATCTTTTCGGCGATCTTGTCGCCCCGCCAAGGGCTCGCGCTCTTCGGTTCTTATCATGGGGCATGAGTTCGTCCGCCGCAGTTGCTGTTGGTTTTCGTCCCGCGAGTCTTGAGGCCCTTCTGACGCGCATCGCGCAAGCCGCGAGGGGTTCGGGCGTGTTTGGTGAAGTGTCGCTCGTTACAGCGGGCGCGCCCGGCGCCGGGCCAAGCGTGCAAGGCGAAGGCAACGCCGGCGGCGGTGCGGGAGGCGGTATTGCGGGCCTGCCCATGCTCCGCTGCGAAGCCAAGGCCAGCGCCGAGCCCGCGTTCTACGCGATTCGCGCGGACCTGCGCGATGCGAAGAACCCCGCGGGCGGCGTCTGTCTGTGGGTGAGCCTCCAGACCGGCGCGCGATACCTCAGCCAGTCCATCGAAGCCGACCTGATGTTCACGGGTGACAAGATCGACGACCTCGTGCACGAAGAGATGACCGACCTCGGCTACGACGGCCCCGCTCTGCCCTTTCAGCACTTCCGCAGCGAAGACAAGCTGTACACGTTCCGCTCGCCGCTCGCGGTGTTGCCCGCGGATGTGACCAGCGACGCGGGGCTGATCGGGGCGAGCACGCTCTGCGAGCACGCGCTGCTGGGCTACGAAGCGGCGTTTCGGGGGTTGGGGGATATGGAGGATGCGGAGGATTGAGCGCGACCACCTGATTGCCATTGACCTACTTCCGCACGTTCGCCGCAATGATCCACGCACCGAGCAGTGCCGGAATCGCCCAGGAGACCACAAGCAGAATCCACCGCAATGCCAGGGGCAAGCGGCAGAAGTGCCGTCGCGCAATGACCATGGCAATACAGACAATCGTGAATGCTGCTGTGATACCAACCATCGACAGAAAGCCGGTGTCGCGCAAAAGGAAGGCCGTGTCACCGTGAGCAAGCAGCGAAACAAGAAACGTGAAGATCGCCAAGCCGCCCGTAGTTAGCACCCATCCCGGCACAACCATCCACCATTGCGGACCCCGACGCATGCTCGCCGCGCGCACGATTTCACGTGGAATGGTTGTGGCACAGGAGGGACACTCTCGCTCTCGCGCGTTCCGCAAGATGTACCCGCATGCAGGACAGACGTTTGGCTCAGAGCTCACGATCCGCTCCCCGTGTCGTGAAGCGACACCACTGTCAGGACTATGAGGCGACTCAGTCACTCTGCTGGGTATCAACTTCACAACACATGCCTACAACTTCCTCAACGCCTCCACCAACGCATCAATATGTCCCGTCGTATGCGCCGCCGAGATCTGGCACCGCAGCCTCGCGTGCCCCTCGGGCACCACCGGGTATCCAAACCCGATCACGAAGATGCCCAGGTCCAGCAGCCGCTTGCTCATCGCGATGGCCTTCGCCGTGTCGTGCACGATGATGGGGCAGATCGCCGTGGGGCTGGGCAGGACGTCAAAGCCCGCGGCCTTCAGTTTGGTCCTGGCATACTGCACGTTGTCCTTGAGTCGCTGCACGCGTTGCGGCTCACGCAGCGTGATCTCAATCGCCTTGCTCGCGCTCGCGGCGATCGTCACCGGCAACGCATTGCTGAACAGCGTCGGCCGCCCGCGCTGGATGATCAGGTCGATCACCTGCTGGCTCGCGGCTATAAACCCGCCCGCGCCGCCGCCCAGGGCCTTGCCGAGCGTGCCGGTGAAGAGGTCGACACGGCCAAGATGCGAGCCGCCATCCACCATGCCCCAGTGCTCATGCGTTCCGCGGCCGAGCTTGCCCATCACGCCGTGCCCGTGGCTATCGTCGACGACGAGCATCGCGTTGAACTCGTCGCAGAGTTTCCGCATCGCGGGCAGGTCCGCGATCGAGCCTTCCATGCTGAAGACGCCGTCGGTGATGACCCAGATCTGGCCCGTCACGTCCTTGTTCGCCCGCGCCGCTTCCAGCGCGGCCCGCAAGCTCTTCTCGCCCTCCAGCCGGTTGTTCGCATACACCGCCTTGTGTACACCCTTCTTGATCGTGGTGGCAAGGCGGATGCCGTCGATGATGCACGCGTGGTTGAGTTCATCGCTGATGATCATGTCGCCCGCTTCGCAGAGCGTGGGAAACACCGCTTCGTTCGCCGTCCATGCGGAGACGAACGAGTAACTCGCCTCCGTGCCCATGTATCGCGCGATGCGCTGCTCAAGCTCCCAGTGCGGACCGAAAGTGCCACAGATGAAGCGAACGCTCGCCGTGCCCGCGCCATAGTCGCGAAGAGCCTTGTGCCCAGCCTCGACGACTTCGGGGTGATTCGCGAGTCCCAAATAGTTGTTCGAGCAGAAGCACAGCACCTTCTGCGGCTTGCCATTGCGAATCAGCGTGATCTCCGCGTCCATCGGGCCTTCGATGGTCTGGAGTTCCTTCCAGAGGCCGTCTTTGCGGAGCTGGGAAAAGAGCGCGTCGGTGCGGGTCGTAAATGCGTTGGGCATGGCGGAGGGTAGTGGATGAAGGCATGGAGAGACGGAGTGGGAGAGGCGAGGAATCGTGCAGACGGATCCAGGTTCCGGGCAATCCAATCCCTCGCTCGCTTGCTCGCTCGCTCTACAATCCTCCGGTGCGATGGCTGAGCGGCTGAAGGCCTCCGACTTGAAATCGGATAGACTCGCAAGGGTCTCGGGGGTTCGAATCCCCCTCGCACCGCTTCCCAAGAACCGAGCGGCGTAAGCCGCCGGCCAAGCGACGAGCGGCTCCAGATTCAACCTCGGAGGCCGCGAGGCAAGTTAAACAAAGAAGAGGAGAAGAAGTTTGGCCGATCAAGTCGAGCCATCACTTCTCCGCGCTTCTCGTTGCTTCCTTCGTGGCCTCCGCGATCGGCCTTTCGGCCCTGCGAGAGTTCAAGAAGACTGCTGGGGGCTTGCGCTTCTCGGCTCTTGCTCAGACGCCGCAGAGCGTGCACGGGCCTTCGCTGAAGACCAGGAAGAAGGCGTCCACATCGCAAGGGTCAAACAGCGAGCCATCGTTGTTGAAGTCCACATCGTTGCAGGTCGCGCCCGCGGGGATGCAGGGCCCTTCGCTGAAGATGCTGAAGAACGCGTCGACGTCGGTGGGATCAAAGAGCGACCCGTCGTTGTTCACGTCGATTGAGTCGCAGGTCGGGCCGACGATCGGGTTGCGCGTGATCGTGACCGTGCCCGCGGTGAACTCCAGGTATCCCGCGCGAATCAGAGTGCTGCCCGTCGTCAGCACCACGTCGGTGATGTTGAACGACGCGACGTTGTCGGCACCGATCTGCGCGTTCAGCGTCGCCGAGAACGTGAGCGTCACGCCCGACTGGGTCGCCGTGCCGCTCAGCACGTCGTTGATCAAGACCGCCGGATGCGTCGCGGGCGGGTTGGCCGCTTGCGTGGTTTCCGGAAAGTCCGCGGCGGGATCGCCCGAGAGGGTCTGCACAAGCTGGTCGAGCGTCACCGGATTCGGGAACAGGGTGGGCAGGATGTAGATCGCAAACCCGCCCTCGCCGCGCCCGCGCACCCGCGTGTCGGGGCTGTACGTCACGGTGTAGTTGTTCGCGGGATCGATCGTCTCCGGCGCGCTGGACCGTGATTGGCTGGTCGCGTTGCGAATCTGCACGCCCGTGAGCGAGATCGTGACCGACTCCGCGGCCCACGCCTGCCCCGCGCCGCCCGCCGCGAGTGCCAGCACCGCCGCGCTCCATCCGCCCATCGTCTGATGCATCCGGTTCATAGTCGATTCTCCGTCTGGCGCGAAGCGTCGCGCGTGCATGTCCGAGAAGTCTGGGCCCCGCGAGCGCACCCGCCGCGCTCGTCTGCGAGTTCCCGATGTGCACAGCGTACCCGAAACCACCCGTCTCGAAAAGCCAAAAAGACTCAGACGGGATGCGTGCGGGTCAAAATCGAGCGCGCCGATGGACATTCCCAGGGTTATTCGCCTTGGAAGCGTCCAAAAGCATCGATCCAGGCCCCGCCCGCATACCCTTCACCGATCTTTCTCAACCGGGGCCGTACTGGATTCGACCGGGCATGTGATGTCCGTCGTCGCGCGTCGAAGCGCACGTGTACTTCGTTAAAAGCGTGCAAAAAATGTTCAACGAGCGTCAATACGCTTTGGCTGCCTAATAAAGGTGGCTCGAACCCCCGTCAACGCCTGCTAGGCGGGGGTTCGACGACAGCAGGCTGGCGGAGATCTGAGATCTTCAGGGGTCAAACCGCGAGAAATTGCTGCAGATTGGGTCCAGGGGAAGCTTGCGAGCGTGCGTCCCCTGAACCGAGATTAAACCACTCGACACACGCGTAGAAGCGGCGGGCTGACTGTCACGGGACGGGGGTTCAATTCCCCCCGGCTCCACTTTGTTTCCGAAATGAAAAGCGTCGAGTGCGCCGTCAGGCTGCACTCGACGCTTGCTTTTTTGAGGGTTTACGCGCCGCAGAGCGTGCAGGGGCCTTCGCTGAACAGCAGCAGGAAGGCGTCGATATCGCAGGGGTCAAAGAGCGCGCCGTCGTTGTTGAAGTCGATGTCGTTGCAGGTTGCGGTCTCTGGGATGCAAGGTCCTTCGCTGAAGACGCTCAGGAACGCGTCGATGTCTTGGGGGTCGAAGGAACCGCCATCGTTGTTGAAGTCGATGGAGTCGCAGCTTGGGCCCGTGGGGATTGAGACGGGCCAGAAGCCGCCGGTGATCGTGAAGGAGCCGCCTGTGAGGCTCTGCACGGCGTCGGGTTGGCCGATGGTGCCGCTCACTTGGAACGGGCCGCCGTTGACGGTTCCGCCGCCACAGTCGACGGTGGACCAGGGAATCGTGAACTGAGCGTGGGCGAGGCTTGCGGAGGCGAGGAGTGCGAGCGTCGCGCTTGCAAGCGTGAAGGGTTTCATGGTGGTGTCCTTTCTGTCGAGAACGATCGCTCCGGGTGGTTCGACCCGGCCCTTCGCAGAGCCTCAGGACCGGCGTTCGAACCTGCGGAGTTTTCGTGGGTGGTGGGTTACTTGGCCTGCGAGGCGACCTGGGCAGCGAGCAACGCTTCAAGCTTCTCAAGGCGGGCCTTGAGATCGTTGATTTCTGCGTCCTTCTCGGTGCGCAGATCACGCAGGGCTTCGACCATGAGGGCGGTGGTCGAACGCTCGGTGACTTGCTTCAGGCCGTCGGCACCGGTGGTGACCCAGTCGGGGAAGACGGCTTCGACTTCCTGGGCGACCAGGCCGATCTGCATGCCGGGCAGGGCGCGGCCTTCCTGCACGAACTCGGGCTTGTAGGTGTACGCGTGGCCCTTGAGTTGGAGCAGGCGATCGAGCGTGCCGGTCATGGGCTGGATGTCGTTCTTGCTGCGCTCGTCGCTGAGGACGGCCCAGGCACCGCCCCCGAGCTTCCCGGCAACGCCGTCCAACTGGAACAGGAAGACCTGCGAGCCGTTGCGGCTGATGGCGAACGCAGAACTGTTCGCAACGGTTACCGGGGAGATATCGAGCGTGGCGAGCGTGGAGCCAGGGCCGCCATCAAATCGATTCCACCTCAGCGTGTTGCCGTTTTGGAGGTCGGCACCGAACTGGAGCGAGCCGTCAAGGCGCGTGGTCCCGACGTTGTGCAGGCGAGCGGTCGGCGCATCGGTGCCGATGCCGACATTGCCGTTGTCGCCATTGATGCGGAGGCGGTTGGTGAGGGCGGTGGGGCTGGTCTTGGTCGCGACGATGAAGTCGTTGCTGCCGTTCCCGGGGTCGCTTGGAAACCCGGTTCCGATCCAGGCGTCAGCCGTGGATGTCGCGGTTGCCGCAGCGGCGGTTGCCAGACCGATACCAACCTGCCCAGCGCCGTTGGGCAGTCCACCCGCAACAGCGATGTTGATCAAACGAAGTGCCTCGGTGTAGTTTTGTCCACCGCACGGAGCCCCGCAAGTGTCGACTTGCATGACCGCGGCGGTGGTCACCTGAGGTGCACGAACATGCAGCGGAGCTTGCGGCGCTGCAATGCCGACGCCAAGCCTGCCCGAGATGTCCGCGTTGCCATTGACGGACAGTCTGTTGGCGGGCGTGACGGTACCGATGCCGACGTTGTCGGTCGGGCTCAGCGTGAGGGGTACGCTGCTCGACCCGCTGCGAACAAACATCAGTGAGCCAGCAGGACCGTTGCCAGATCCAGCCGACACAGTGACCCAATCCTGCCCGCCCGGACCACCGTGCTTGAGGCGCACCTGCGGGCCGAAACGATTGCCGGAACTCGCGTCCGCCGCGGTCTCAAAGATGCCGTACGGAACATCGATGTCCGTGAAGAAGCCGGTACCCACCACGTGCAACAGCGACTGAGGCGATTCGGTGCCGATGCCCACCTGCGAATCGTTGGTGCTGCTGATGTTGGAGATGTCCGTGACGTTGATGCCGCGGGTCGCGAGACTGAATGGCGCGGCCGTGAGTTGTTGGCGCGCACCCATCGGCACAAACGCCCCCGACCCCGCCGGGTTCCGCACTTCGATCTGGAGGAAGGTGTTCTGGTTGCCGGACGTGTAGGGATTGAAGCCGAAGTCGACGGGCGTGGTGAAGAGGCCATCGGCGACGGCGACCGCATTCTGCGTGACAGTGCTGCCCACCTGCGTGCCGCCGATTGCCGCCGTGAAGAGCGAGAAGCGGAAGTCGGAGGGCGAATTCACCACCGAGCCGCCGTTCTTCACCTGGCCTTGGTAGGTGATGGCGGTGCTTTGGGCGAGGGCTGCGGAAGAACCGGCGGCGGCAAGCAACGCGACGACTGCAATGCGAACAAACGAGCGACGGGCCATGGGTGAACTCCTCTCGAAGCAAAGTCGGGAACTGGGCGGCGACATGCCGCCTCTGGAATCAACCACGTAGTTCCGGGGCCGCGCGCAAAGTGCTGGTTAGAAAAAAAGAGAAAGTGCTTTGCGCGCGGGGCATGGACTGCGTGGTTGAAGTAACCCAAGTTCACAGCGCGGGATGGGCGGGTTGACAGGGCCCGTACATTACAGGAGAAAGGTCGTGCAATCTCTCCGCTCCGTGACCGACATGCTTTCCAACGCGAAACCCGGCGACGATGCGTCCATGAACGAGTTGCTCCCGCTGGTGTACGCGGAGCTCCGGGCGTTGGCGTCGAGCTATCTGGACCATCCTGGCGACGCGGCACGCACCCTGCAGCCCACGGCACTGGTTCACGAAGCCTTTCTCAAAATGGTGGGCGGGGACCGGCGCTGGTCGGGGCGCGAGCACTTCATGGCCGTCGCGGCCAAGGCGATGCGACAGGTGCTGGTGGATGACGCGCGGCGAAAGCACGCCGACAAGCGGGGCGGGCGCGAGCGCGCACGCGTCAGCGTGGACCACTTGGGAGAGGACCAGCCCGCGACGCGCGAAGTGCGGGTGGTGGAGCTCGACGACTTGCTCAAGGAACTTGCGAAGGCCGACGAACGCTCCGCCCGCGTCGCGGAGATGCGCCTGTTCGGCGGCATGGACCAGGAGCAGATCGCGCGGGTGCTGGGCGTGTCGCGGATGACGGTCACCACTGACTGGCAGTTCGCGCGCGCGTGGCTGGCCTCGCGCGTCAACCACGCGGATCGCCGCGAGTCCGACGGGGAGGGCGAGCGATGAGTGACACGATGTCGATCTCGGATGGGGGATCGGGGACTGGCCCTGGGGATCCAGGTGCTTCGGCCCGGCTGGCTCAAGCCAAGGTCGTGTTCCTGAGCGTGCGCACGATGCAACTCGCAGAGCGAGAAGCGGCCATCGACCGTGCGTGCGCGGGCGACGCGGCATTGCGATCGCTGGTGCTCCAGTTGCTCGCGGGAGAGGCGATGCCGCTCCCCGTCGAGACGCTGGCCGAGGACATCCGCGCCGCGCACGATGCGATGCAATCCGCGCCGATGAGCGAGCCTCCGGGTTCGATGATCGATCGATATCGCCTGCTCTCGCGGATCGGCGAGGGTGGGTTTGGCGTCGTGTTTGCTGCGGAGCAGACCCAGCCGGTACAGCGCCGCGTTGCGCTCAAGATCATCAAGTTGGGGATGGACACCCGCGCGGTGATCGCTCGCTTCGAGGCCGAACGCCAGGCCCTCGCGATGCTGGACCACCCCAACATCGCCAAGGTGCTGGATGCCGGCGCGACCCAGACCGGCCGGCCCTACTTCGTGATGGAGTTGGTCAAGGGCGAGCCCATCGTCCAATACTGCGACAGAAACAACCTCAGCATCACTGCGCGCTTGGAGTTGTTCTCGCAGGTGTGCGCCGCGCTGCAGCACGCCCACACCAAGGGCATCATCCATCGCGACATCAAGCCGTCCAACGTGCTTGTCTCGACGCAAGACGGAAAGGCGCACGCCAAGGTGATCGACTTCGGAGTCGCCAAGGCCACGGCGAGCAAACTGACCGAGAAGACGCTCTTCACCGAGCATCGCCAGATCATCGGCACGCCCGAATACATGAGCCCCGAGCAGGCCGAAGGCAGCCTCGACATCGACACTCGCACCGACGTGTACTCACTGGGCGTGCTGCTCTACGAATTGCTTACGGGCACCACGCCCTTCAGCAGCGATCAGTTGCGCTCGGCGGCGTACGGCGAAATCCAGCGGATCATCCGCGAGGTCGATCCGCCCAAGCCCAGCACCCGCCTCAGCACCAACACCGCCACCATCGACAGCGTCGCGACCAAGCGCCAGACCGAGCCCAGGCGCCTGGGCAGCATGGTGCGGGGCGAACTCGACTGGATCGTGATGAAGGCGATGGAAAAGAACCGCCAGCGCCGCTATGAGTCCGCCAGCGGGCTGGAGATGGACATACTGCGATACCTGACCGGCGGGGCGGTGGTCGCCGCGCCGCCGAGCAGGGCGTACCAAGTCAAGAAGTTCGTTCGTCGCAATCGGGTGATGGTGGCGGCGGGGAGCGCGGTGGCCGCGTCACTGCTCATCGGCGCGCTCGCGTTCGCGTGGCAGGCCAAGGTGGCTCGCGACCAACGCGACATCGCCGTCCAAGCCCAGGCTTCCGAAGCCAAGCAACGGGAACAAGCCGACGCGGCGCGTGCCGAGGCCCTCGCCCAAGAGGCGGAAGCAAAGAAGCAAGCGGCCATCGCGGAAGCGGTCGCCAGTTTTCAGACCGACATGCTCGCTTCCGTCGATCCCGATCAGCTTCCCCGGGATCCGGAAACGGATGAACCGTTGCGCGACCGCGTGACGGTGATCCAGGCGATCGAAACCGCGGTGCGAAGGCTGGATGAGGGTTCGCTCAAGGACCAGCCGCTGGTAGAGTCCCGCGTGCGCTCCACGATTGGTGTCACGCTGCGCGAGTTGGCCCGCTACAACGACGCCGAGCCCAACTTGCGCAAGTCCCTCGCGCTCGCTCGAGCATCCCTGCCCGCAGGGCACCACGACATCGGCACCAGCCTGAACAACCTCGCGACACTCCTGCAGGACCAGAACAAGCTGGACGAAGCCGAGACCCTCTTCCGCGAAGCGTTGGCGATCGATCGCGCCAACCACCCTTCCGGGAATCGGGTCCTCGCCACCAGCCTCAACAACCTCGCCATGCTCCTGCAGGACCAGAACAACCTCGACGAGGCCGAGTCGCTCTACCGCGAGGCCTTGGACGTTTGGCGCGCCGTTCACCCCGAGGGGCACCCGGGCCGCGCGAGCGTGCTCAACAACCTCGGCTTTCTGCTCTACTCCCAAAGCAAGTTTGCCCAGGCCGAGCCGCTCTTCCGCGAAGCGCTGGAGATCGACCGTGCCGCGCTCCCGAAAGGGCACCCGACCCTCGCAATTGGTCTGGGCAACCTTGCGGTAGTCTTGCAGAAACAGAACAAGCTCGCGGAGGCCGAGCCGTTGCTGCGCGAGGCGCTGGACATATACCGCGCGTCTCTCCCGCCGCGACACCCGGAGATCGCGATCGGTCTGAACAACCTCGCAAACCTGCTGCGTGAAGAGAACAAGCTCGCGGAGGCCGAGCAGCTCGTCCGCGAAGCGTTGGAGATTTGGCGCGAGGCCCTGCCCGCCGGGCATCCGGACCTGGCCAAGGGCCTCAACAACCTCGCGATGCTCCTGCGGGCCCAGAGCAAGCTCGACGAAGCAGAGCCGCTCTTTCGGGAAGCGCTGAAACTCCGACGCGAATCCCTCTCCGCGGGCGACCCGAAGATTGCCGACAGCGTGCACCATCTCGCTCTGCTGCTGCAGGACCGGAAGAAGTTCGCCGAGGCCGAACCGCTGGCGCGAGAAGCGGTGCAGCTGCGCCGCGCAGAGCCCGCGAGCGCCCACGAGGACCTCGCTTCCAGCCTCAGCACGCTCGCCGGCGTGCAGCATGGCCTTGGCAAGACCGCAGAGGCCCGAGTTGCTTGGGACGAAGCGATCGCCATCCTTCGAATAGCGACACCCGAAGGCTCGGGCTTGGTGGCCAGCGTGCTCTGGCAATCTGGCACCGCTCGCCTCGAACAGAACGACGCACGCGCCGCCCTTCCCGAGCTCGAAGAGGCCGTCACACTGAGCGAGAAGTTCCTCAAGCCTGGAGACTCGCAGCTCCAGGAGTATCGCGACACGCTCGCCAAGTGCAAGGCGTTGCTGGCGAAGTGACGCGTCTGGTGCATCGGCGCGATCAGGCCTTCGCCTTCCACTCCGCCGCCTTCTCCGACTTGCCCCACTTCTCGTAAAAGTCCGCGATCTTGGTCCGCACCTGCTTGAGCGTCGGATTGCCCGCGGGAAAGATGCTGGTCATCGCCTTCTCGGCGCCGAGCAACAGCGGCTCGGCGGCGTCGTTGTGGCCCAGCAGCGCTTCGCACAGGCCCAGGTTCAGTTCGAACGTCGCGCGCACGTTGTGGGTCTCGGGCAGGTTCTTGCGCGCGCTCGCAACCACCTCCGCGTAGAGCGGCTGGGCCTGGTCGGGCGTGCCCTTGAGTTCGAGCAGCTTCGCGAGGTTGTTCTGCCAGATCATGACGTTCAAGTGGTCGATCGTCAGCGTGCGCCGGCCCGCCTCCACGACCTTCCGCATCAGCGGCTCGGCCTTCTCAAACTGCTTGAGGTCCTGGTAGCAGCGGGCCCAGTTGCTGGTCATCATCAGCGTGTCGGCGTTCTCCTCGCCCATCACGCGAGCCTGCACCGCGACCAGCCTTTCGTAAATCTCAGCGGCTTGGTCGAACTTCTTCTGATCCTGCAGGATCCTCGCGACGTTGTTCATCCAGTACAGCGTGGTCTGGTGCTCCTCGCCCAGGACCCGCAGGCCGATCGCGTACGCCTCGCGATACAGCTTCTCGGCGGGCTCAAACTCACCTCGCAACTGGTGCCAGCGGGCCAGCACGTTCATGCAGTACTGCGTGGTTGGATGTTCTTCGCCCAGCGTGCGGCGTGATCGCTCCAGGGCCTTGTCGGCGTACGTCTTGGCCTCGTCGAGCTTGCCCGTGTCGGTGAGCAGCACGCCCAAGGTCCCCAGCCACATCGGCATCTGGTCGTCGTTCTCGGGCAGTATGCGCAGCCCCACATCGCTGACTTCGCGGAACAGCCGCGTGGCTTCTTCGATCTTGCCGGTTTCATGGTGCCACTTTGCCATCGACGCCCGCGCCAGCAGCGTGCTGCGATCCTCCGCGCCGCGGGTCGCGATCAGGCCAGCCACCGCTTCGTCGAGCAGCGCTTTGGATTCCTCGCTCTTGCCCAGGGGAAGCAGCGATGGCGCTAGATTCGCCTTGGCCTGCAACGTGTCGGGGTGTGTGGGGCCGAGAGCGACCGTTCGCAGATCGAGGCAGGCGCGGAACTGCTTGGCGGCGTCTTCGTAGAGGCCCAGGCTCTCGTACGTCGCGCCGACCACTTCGTGCATCGACGCCGCGACTTCGGGCTGCGTGGTCGCCGCCCGCCCGATCGCGGGCACCGCGCGATCCAGCACGCTGGCGACCTTCACTTGCCGCCCGTCGCGCCCCGGATCTGCGGAGCGAAGCATGTCGGAGACGAACGCCGTGACGGCCTTGGACTTGTCGGCCTCGATGCGAGCTGCGCGGGCGGCGACATCCGCCTGTTTCTGGGCCGCGCGGGTCTTGGCAAGCAGCACGCCCATCAGGACCGACGACCCCGCGATCATCGCAAGCACGAGGGCCGCGACGGACACGCCCACGCGATGACGGCGGACGAACTTGCGCACGCGGTACGCCGCCGACTCGGGCCCTGCGATCAGCGGCTGGCCCGAGAGGTAGTTGCGCACGTCGTCGGCGAGTTGAGCCGCGGAGCGATAGCGCTCGGCTCGGTCTTTGCGAATGGCCTTAAGCGGAATCCACTCCAATTCGCGCGTGAGCTCAATGCAAAGCTCACGCACGCGGGTGTGGCGGCGCTTGGCGATCTCATCCGCCCGATCTCCCATGCTGCTCAGACGTGTCGCGGGGCGAGGCGGATCGACCTCGCGGATGATCCGCTGAATCTCGGCAAACCCCGCGGCCCGCAGCGACGTGGAATCAAACGGCAGGGTGCCCGAGAGCAACTCGTACAGCACCACGCCCAGGCTGTACACGTCTGTTCGTGTATCGATGCTTGCGGCGTTCATGTCGGCCTGCTCGGGCGACATGTACTCGGGCGTCCCGACGAGTTGGCCACGCTCGGTGAAGATCGACTGCTGCTGGGCCATCGCGTTGATTGCCTTGGCGATGCCAAAGTCAATGACCTTCACGACGGGGCGATCGCTGTCGCCCCCGACGAGCACGTTCGAAGGCTTGAGATCGCGGTGGATGATTCCCTTTGCGTGCGCGTGCTCGATCGCGTCACATGCCTGAGCGAACAGTTCGAGCCGTCGTGCGGTGCTGAGCATGTGCCGATCGCAGTAATGCGTAATCGGCTCGCCCCGCACGTGCTCCATCACGAAGTACGGCAGTCCCCGCGCCGTGGCCCCGGCGTCAAACACGCGGGCAACGTTGGGATGGTCCATCATCGCCAGGGCCTGACGCTCCTGCTCGAAGCGACCGATCACCGCCCGGCTGTCCATCCCGGGCTTGAGCACCTTGATCGCCACCCGCTGCACCATCGGCTCGGTGCGCTCCGCCAACCACACGATGCCGAACCCGCCCTCGCCCAACTGCTCGATGAGGCGATACGGGCCGATCATGTCGCCGACGCGTTCGCTCGCGACGTCTTTCGCGCCATCGGTCGTGGAGACTGCCAGATTCTCGGTCGGTTTGCCGGTGTCCATGCCAACCTCGTCATCACGATGATCACCCCGCGCGACGCAGCGTACGCAGAATGACTGGATTCGTGATCACCGCTTCAGGCGGCGGGGCGTTGAAGCCGCGCATGGGACAAGGCCCGCGCACACGCGGGCCTCGCCTTCCAATCTCTCTCGCTTCGTCCTCCCTGGCTGGTCTTTCCATCGCGATCAGCGACGCCGGCGACCCGCGAGCAGCACGCCGCCCGCGAGCAGGCCGGCCACGCCCGGCGCGGGCACGACCGTCACGTCCCGCAGCACCACGCCAGTGGGTGTCGAGCCGCGCATGATCGCTGCGCCGCTGGCGAGGTCGATCGTGTAGATGCCGGTGGGCGTGCCTGGCAGGCTGCTTTGCAGTTCCAGCGACGCGTACGCGACGCCCGTGACGCCGGAGATGTCAAAGCCGGCGTTGTCGCCAAAATCAACGATGCTGCCACCAGCCATGATCGTGAGGGCCGAGTTGACGACGCCACCATTGAAGCTGGCATTACCGCCCGCCTGCGATCCGACTTCGCCCAGCACGTTGTAGAAGGAGTCGAGGATGAACTGGCGGGTGCTGCCCGCAGGCGCGCCGGGGACGCTGTTGGTGTACGCGGTGCCGACGGCCCGCGGCGCGAGCGACAGATTGAGCGCGGGGTTAAACGCGAGAGCAGTGTCGGCCTGCACGGCGGCCCCGGTGACGGGGTTCAGGCGGCGGTTCTGTGAGTTCGCACCCACGACGCGGACGCGGTCAACCGTCGGGTTGATGTCGATGCCGTAGCGAGTGAATGGGCTGTTCTCCAGCACCGGCGCAAAGCCAGTGCCGATGGGAGTGGCGACGCCCGTTGCGGGATTGAGCGTGTAGAGCTGGCTGGTCTCGCCGATGGCGACGAACGAGTTGGTCGCGGGACGCCAATCCACGCCCAGCACGCGATCGTTCGCGTTCAGGCCCGTGATGGGCACGTTTGAGAAGAGCACGCTCGGATTGTGCGAGTCAAACGTGACGACGGACCCGTCGACCGTGACGCCCAGCAATGTCTCCTGGGCGAGCACGGGCGACGCACCGCAACCCGCGGCAAGGAGGAGAAGACCAATGGACAACCGACCGGCGAAACGTTCGCGCAGCATGAGCAGATTCCTTTGTGAATGCACGCCAGGCGCACCGCAGCCAACCGTGGAACACGCGTCCACCTTCGCTCTGTCTCCGTCAGGCAGGAGTGCCCCGGCGTGACTTCAACGCGGGTCGCAGGCCGCTGGTTTTTGGGTTGGGCGGATTTCTGGGCTTGTCCAAGCAAATCGCAACGCCCGCCCCGGATGGTGCCGGGGCGGGCGTTGAGTTGAGGAGATCCTTGTGCTGCGATGACCGAAGATCAGTTGCGGCGACGGCGGCCAGCCATCACGACACCGCCCAGCAGCAGCCCGGCGACGCCCGGCGCGGGGACAAAGCCGGTGAAGCTGGAATCGTCGAAGAAGTTCTTGCCGCCGATGCCGAAGTTCACGGCGTCTTCGAGCTGCCAGCGGATCGTGGTGAAGTTGGTCATGGACGTGCCCATCGACGCGCCGGCGATGATCGGGTTCCAGGTGTTGCTGGCTTCGTCGTAGTAGTCGAAGCCGAACGTGTCGCTGGTCAAGTCCAGATGCATGCGAATGCCGTTCCAGTTCGCAGGACCGGCGTTCCACGTCGTGTACGTCCACGCGCTGCTGGGTCCGTCGCGGTACGCGACCTGGTTGTCGCGGGAGTAGCCCCACTCGGCGCCGATGTTGCCCGAAGAGTCGAGGAAAGACATGCGGAACTTGTCGCTGAAAGTCCCATCCGGGTTGGGCGGGCTGTCGGGGTCGGTCATGAAGTAGGTCTGATACGTCACCGTGCCGGTGGTCTGCAGAGCCGCGACCGGGCCGCCCGTGTCAAACGTGTCCAGCGAGTAGTCATACACGATCGCGCCTGTGCCGGCGGGGTTGTCGTTGCGGAGGGCGAGGTTGTACCCGTCGTTGTTGCGACCGCTGAAGTGCGCGCCGACGATGTACGAAACTGTGCCGCCCACAAGCGGGGCCGCGGAGTAGGGCGGCGCGGTGCCGACCATGGCGTTGCGAGCCGCGTTGTTGCCGAAGAACGCGCCGTTCTGGCTGCGGAGCTTCCAGAGGCCGCTGTCGGGGGCGATCGCGGTGGCGGAGCCGCCGCCGGACGCGGGGCCGTACTGGCCCGCGTTGTAGTACGTCACGTCGCACCAGTTGTTGCTACCCACGAACATGGAGAGGTTGTACCCCTCGTTGGGTCCAAAGCTGCCCAAGTGGGCGGATGCGGCGGAGCCGCTGGCCGCGACGAGCATGAGGCCCACCAACCGCCGACCAGCACTGTGATTCATGAAGGAACGCATGTCTTGTCTCCTATCTGCATGTTTCCGGCGCAACGGGCGGCGTACAGGCCGCGGCAGTGGTCGGATGTCTCTCTGGAGAGACTTGCCCGACCCTGCCGGTTCCTTGCAGCATCGCGCCAAGATTCCAGAACAGGACTCCTGCGATTGCGGTGGATCCGGGGTGACTCTCACCGTTCGCGGACGACCTCAAGATTGCCCAAGTTCCCACCCGTCGGGCACTTCTGAGCGAAAGCACCGCGCGCTCCGCGTCGCCTGAGCCGGTAACGCCGCCCCCGGAGCAGGGAACAATGCCCTAGCACCACTTCCTGCGTCGTTTGAGGGATGGGTGCGGCATGGGGTAGTGGGATTGCAGCCATGACGCGACCAACAACCAGGCCGACCGGCCCGTTCCAAATTCGTGCTCGCCTTCTGCTGCTTGCCGGCGCAGTCATCGGTACGAGCACCCTGCTCCCCGCGCTCGCGCTGGCACAAGCGGGCGCGAAGACTGCGGCGAGCCAACCCGCCAAGCCCGACAACCAGGCCCAGTTGCAGCGGGCCCGCGAACTGCTCGCCGACATGCAGAAGGCCATCGCGAAGCTCAAGGGGTTCAGCTACACCGCGAATGTGCAGTTTGTCAGTCCCGCCGGGAGCACTACTGCGACGGTCGTGGGCGCGAGATCGACGCGAGCAGTTGGAAGCTGTACGCCAAAGGCACGCACACGACCAACGAGGATGGCAAGCAGATTGTGCGGTCGTTTGAGACGGCCAACGACGGGATCACGAGCCGGAGCATCGACACCGACGCGCGCGTGGTGCTGGAGCGGGCGGACAAGGATCGGGGCGGGGTCTTTGCGTTCTTTGAGAACTTTGCGAAGGACGCGAGCAACGCCGTGGCGTGGGACCTCAGCATGGCCGACAAGGCCTTTGGCTCTGAGTTCTTCAAGAACCCCACCGCGCTGGAGGCGTCACGCACGATTGATGGCGTGATCTGCGACCCTGTCACGTTTGCGATGCCTCGCAATGAGCGCGAGCCCACGTCGGTGCTGCGGCGGGTCTTTATAGGTCGCGAGGACAAGCTGCCCAGGCGGATTGAAGTGCTGCACGTTGAGGCCGACAACAACCCGGTGCGCGGCGCGATCCTCGAACTGCGCAATCTCAAGACCGACGACAAGGCAGAGAACGCTACCTTCGCACTCGAAGCCCCCGATGGCTTCCCCATCCGGCCTGCACGCCTCACCCGCTCTGCCCAATCCGGCAAGCAGGACCAGGCCGCCGACGCCCTCGCGGGCAAGGCTGTGCAAGGAGTGACTTGGCAGCACGACGGCAAACTACTGAAGCCCGGCACGCAAGCCCCGGCGTTTTCGCTGAAGGACAGCGAAGGCAACACCGTCAAGCTGAGCGACTTCAGGGGCAAGGTCGTGCTACTGGACTTCTGGGCAACGTGGTGCCCGCCTTGCAGAGCCAGCATGCCCGCGGTGCAGCGGGTCCACGAAAAGTTCAAAGACAAGGACGTGGTCGTGATCGGCCTTGCGGCGCAATTGGGGCGGCCGGGCGATCCGACGAAGTTCAAGAAGGACAACGGCTACACGTACCTGGGCCTGCTCAACGCCGACAGCATCGCTCGGACCTATCGCGCGCAGGCGATTCCGACTTTTTACGTCATCGACAAGCAAGGCAACATCGTCTGGGGCGCGATGGGCCTCTCCACGCCCCCGGGCGTGCAGAATCCCAAGATGGACGACGTGGTCAAGCACGTCGAAGACCAGTTCACGAAGCTGATCGAGGCGCAGCTCGCGGCGAAGTGAACGAAGCGAAGGAAAGAGCGACAGAGCGATGGAGCGACAGTCTCGCGCGGCCGCCGTTCACACTGTCGCTCTACTTTCAGACCCCCATCGCCTTCAGAATCGCGTCCAGATCGTCCGCGACGCGGATCGGCTTGTTTGCGAGTCGTCCCAGCGCGATTGAGATGTCGCCCTTTGAGCCACCCTTGCTCCCGGCGTCGTCGCTCTTGGTCTTTCGGCCGGTGTGGTAGCCGACGGTGACGTCGGGGTCCTTGAGTTGGTGGCCGGTGAGCACGCACACCACACGTTCGTCGGGCTTGATGACGCCTTCGCGGCGGAGGATGTGGGCGCCGGCGACGCTCGCAGCGCTGGCGGGTTCGCAGCCGAAGCCGAACTTGCCGACCATGGCCTTGTGCTCGACGATGCAGTGGTCGTCGACGTGGCGGACGACGCCGTTCATCGTGTGGAGCGCGCGGAGGGCTTTGGGGAGGTTGACGGGGCGATTGATTTCAATGGCTGTCGCGACCGTCTTGGCTCGCTCGTTGGCGGCGTCCATGCGGGCGTACTCGCGGTCGACGGTTTGGACGTCCCATGTGCCGCGAAGGGACGAGAGTCCGGCTCCTTCGCTTGGTTGCTCGCTTGGTTTCCAGCGCACACCCAGGTCATTCACGATTCTGTCCAGCGTTCTCGACCCCTTCGCCTGAATCACCGCGAGGCGCGGCACGCGATCGACCAGACCCAGCGCTTTCATTTCCATGAATGCCTTGCCAAACGCACTGCAGTTGCCGAGGTTGCCGCCTGGGACGATGATCCAGTCGGGCACCTGCCAATCCAGCCCCTCGAGAATCCGGCACATGATGGTCTTCTGTCCCTCGAGTCGGAACGGATTGACGCTGTTCATCAGGTACACGCCGACTTGCGGCATGTGTTCGGCGATGTGGCGGATGCGGGCAAGGCACGCGTCGAAGTCGCCCGCGATCTGCAGCGTTGTCGCGCCGTAGTCGAGCGCCTGGCTGAGTTTGCCGTACGCGATCTTGCCGTCGCCGATGAAGACGAAGACTTTGGTGCCCGTCATGGTGCCGTAGACGGCGAGGGCGGCGCTGGTGTTGCCGGTGCTTGCGCAGGCGACTCGGGTTGCGCCGACCATGTTCGCGTGCGTGAAGCCCGCGGTCATGCCGTTGTCCTTGAAGGAGCCGGAGGGGTTGAAGCCTTCGTACTGCAGGTACAGCCCGCCTCGCGGGGACTTGGAATCAAGCCCGATGTGCTTGGCGAGCAGGTCGGCGCGTTGGAGGTTGGTGCGGCCTTCGCCGATAGTCACGATCTCGCGCTCGTCGCGGTAGAAGGGCAGCAGATCACGAAAGCGCCAGACACCGGAGAAGTCGAGCATCGCGGGCGTTGCGGGGTTTCGACCCGCCGCGACGCGCTCGCCCTTGGTCAGGCTGCGCTGCTCGAATTGATCCCAGGACAGAGGTCTTGGGTGGATCGCGGTCCAGTCGTAGTCGACGTCGAGCAGATTGCCACAAGCGGGGCACGCGACCAGCGTGCTATCCACGGGGAAGGTCTTGCCGCAGGGGGCGTAGATGCAACGTTGGAACGCGCGTTGGGCTGCCATGCGTGAGAGTAGAACCGCGAGCGGGCCACGCACAACATCACACCGCGATCACCCGCGACGCCTTGCCAGCAGCACGCCCGCCAGCAGCGCGATCCCCGCCGCGGGTGTCAGCACGAGGATCGCGGCCGCGGCGATCTCCTCCTGCCTGGCAAAGTGCAGTTGCGTGAGCAGCACCTGGGCGAGGCTGCTGGATCCCGCAGGCTGGAGCACGATGCTGGATTCGACTTCGTGCAGGGAGAGACAGGCCATCGCGAGCGCGACACCCACGATCACGCCCCAGCCTCGGCGGAGTTCCGTCCGCACCCATCCCCGCAGGCGTCCGAGCGGCCCGCCGCCCGCGAGCAGGCGTGCGTCGCGCAGCGAGGGTTCTTCGCTCGCGCTCATCCATACGCCCAGCAGCACGGCGAGCAGGGCGAACCGCGAGACGTGGGCGAGGATCTGCGGCAGCCAGGAGTCGCGCACCCACGCGCCGGGTTCGCCCAACGTGCGCTCGGCGAGGATGCTCGCGAGGCTCCAAGCGTGGCCGGTCATGATGCCAGGGAGGAGGGCGGGAAGGGCGAGGAGGACAGCGATACTCCGATACAGCGGTACACCGATCAAGCCACGTCGTGGTCCGAAGACGCGCTCGAACCAGGACGGACTTGCATCGCTGTGTCGATGCATCGCGGGATCGCTGTTTCCCGCAACCATCCATGCGACGACCATCACGAGCGCGCTGATCCCCCCCACCACAGCCGCCACGCCCGCGCTCGCGGCAATCGCCTCCTGCGATACCCGCCAGAAGTTCGTCACGCTTGACCAGCGTTGCAGGCTGATCGCATACGACACGAGCGGCAGCAGCAGCGACACGCCCAGAAGCGTGAGGGCGAAGACATTGCTCCACGACAGGCGCGCGCTTCGCGCGACGAACCATGACGCGGGGTGCGACGGCTGCTCGTTGGTTCGGGCGCTTGCAAGTTGCTCTTTGCGCGCTCGCGAGTGTGCGAGCGCGAGCCACGCGCCCAACCCCACCACCATCACGAGCAGCGGCCAACTCGAGACCCAGGGCGTCATCGAAGCGGGCGTGAGCACGATCGACTGCCACGCGACGATCGCGTAGGAGGGCGCCTGCGCCAGGTGCAGCGGCACCGCGCTGCCGAGCATCACGAGCGTGACGAGCGCGATGCTCCGCACGATCGGCCCATGCCACGAGCCGCACAGGCCCAGCACCATCCGCTGCACTCGCCACCTTCCCGCGCCCGCGCCGCGGGCCGCGTCGAGCATCGCTCCGTCGATCCGCATCACGGCGGGCGCCAGCACCAGCATCGCGATTGGCCACGCCCACAGCGCGAGCCCCACCACCGCCAGCCCGCGCCCCACCAGCACGGGCAGCGCCTCCCAGCCCAGCCCGCCCATCGCTTCCGGCTGCGCGATCCGTTCGATCACGTCGCCCAGCTTTGTCAGCGGCGCGCGATGCAGTCCCATGCTGTGATACGCGAGATACGACGGACACAGCAGCGGCGCAGCAAACACCCCCGCGAGCAGCGCTCCATGCCGTCGCACGCACCACGCCGCGAGCCAGCCCAGCATCGTCGCCAGCACCGCGATGCCCACCGCCCACGCGATCGACGCGAAGAGCAGCCCCCATCGCGGCAGAAGGTCCGTCAGATGCACGCCTCCCGTTCGCAGCGCGTCGGCCAACGCGCCCACGACGCCCACGCAGGGCGGCAACACCAACGCGAGCACGACCAGCACGCACATGGCTCGCAGCAGCTTCATCCGCGCGTGCCCCTGGTTGGCTCTGGCGCGTTATGCGCGAGCACGAACAAGTAGTATCCCGGCTCGCGAGCCTCGCGCGGTTCGCCTGCGTTGGAGTAGGTCGCCGCCACCCGCCATCCAGCGCGAGCGACAATCGCCAGCCACTCCGCACGGTTGAACGTGCGGAGCCAATACCGGCTATCCCGATGCACCACTTCGCGCGAGGGCGTGCGCCTGGGCGAATCCTCGATGGTCAGATGGCTGATCACGCGTTCGCGTCGATTCGCGGGCGGCTTCGAGGGCGGCTCGGGCGGCTCAAACTGCACCACCTGCGTCACCTTGATCCCATCGCGCCGCCCCACCCACACGTCCTCGCTGGGACTTTCGAGGCCGTACGCCGCGAGCGAGAGGCCGACGATGTACACGCCGTCCTCGCGCAGAGCCCGGCGAACGCACCGCAGGTGTGCGATCATCGCTGCGTCGCTGCCAAGGTGACGGATGCTGTTGATGGGATTGAACGCCGCGTCGCAGACGATGCGGGACGCGAATCGCTGCATCGGTGCGTGGATGGTTTTGACGAACTTGGTAACGCCCAGCGTGCGCGCCCGCGCTCGCGCGTACGCGAGCATCGGCTCGCTCAGATCGATGCCCACGCCGACGTGGCCCAGCTTGCCCAGAGCGTGAAGGAACCGCCCACTGCCGCACGCGGGCTCGAGGAATCGGATCGGCCGCGGCAACTTCGCCGTGAGGCCGGGCACGTGCCGCTTCGCGAGCCGCACGAAGACCCGCGTGTCCGCGAGCGTGTCCTCATCGTGCAGCACGTCGTACACGTGCGGGTCGCCATACAAGTGCTCAAGCGAGTGGCCCATCCGCCAAGCATATTGGCCCTTCTACCCTGCCCCATGGCCAAGCAGCCCAACCTCTCCACCTATCAACGCGGCATCGTCAACCGCTACTACGAGCACCAGGACACGATCTATCTCTCCAAGCTGGGCGAGTTGGTCGGCAGCGTCGCGCTGGCCACCACCGAAAAAGACAAGGACAAACTCTGGAAGTCCGCCCGCGACTATCTCACGAAGAGCAAGATCGAGCCGGCAACGGTGGCCAAGGTGTGTGACGCGCGGGATGCCAAGGCGCTGGCCGAGGTGGTGGCCAAACTGGGGCGACGCTGAAGCTCGGCGCTCAACCCCAGTTCTGGACTTGCTACGAGTCGGTTGTACTGCTCTGAGGCGACCGCCCGACCGTTCGCCGAACAACAGCGCAGCCGCCGCGCTTTCTTTCACGTTCGCGCCCGGGTGCTTGTGGATCAGTCGTGGACAACCGCCGCTCGGCTCTGAAATTCTCATGAATCCGTTGGGCAGCGGGCGGTCGCGCGGTATGCTGTGGCCTCGCATGGACGCGATCAACTTTCAATCCGCCGTTTCACGGATGCAGGCCGCCCAAGCCGCTCGCGCGTATGGGCAACCCCGATCCAACCAGCCCACCGCCCAGCCCGCGACGCAAAGCGTCCCCGCACAGCAAGCCGCGCAGGCGAGCCCCGCTCGCGCTCGCATCGTGAGCCAGTTGGTGGCCGCGACCGTGCCTGGGGGCGTGGACTTTGGCGCTGATGCCTCGCCCCGCCCCAGCGCTGCGATCGCGATGTATCGCCACCCCGCCGACAAGAACAGCGCGGCGACCGGCGTGGCGATGAACGCTTGGCCAGGCCGGACCATCGACGTCGAAGGCTGATTCACTCCCGCGCGAAGACCCAGACGATCGACGGATTCTCGGGAATCAGGTCGTTGTCGGTGCTGACCAGCAGCGTGCGCCGTCCGTCCGCCATCTTCGGACCAAACGACAGTCCTTCGATCTTCTCGGGCATGTCGTCGCCCGCGAGGTTGTGCGATGGATCGAGCAGGTCGAGTTCGAGGGTCTTGGTGAGCGGCTTGACGCCCGTGACCGCGCCCTTTGCGGGCAGTGCATCCATCTTTGCGAGCACCGCGCTCATCGTGTCGTCGACCTCGCGCAGGTCGACTCGGTAGACCCGCCGGCACTTGGCCTTGGCCCCTTTCGCCCCGTCTCGCTCGAGCACGAGCAGCTCATGATCGCTCGCCGCGAGCAACTCGTTCACGCCGTGGCGCTTGTCGTCAAGCTGATACAGGTATTCGCGGAATGTCGGCTCGCTCGCGGCGATGCCGACCGCCAGAATTCGAATGAACAGTCCCTCGCGCCGATTCTCGGCGTTGAGCGCGCCATCCTGAATCACCGGCGACTGCGTCATCGTGAACAGCGTCTTGCCATCGGGCGAGATCGCCAGGCTCTCAAGCCCGCGATTGGGCTGACGCCCGCGCGTCACCAAGGGCGGCATCTCAGCCTCGTACGTCGCTGCGGGCTTGCTCGCGCGATACCGCTCGGGAAGTTCGATTCGACGCAGGTGCACCCCTTCGCTCGAGAACTGATCGATCCAAGGTCCGTATTCCTCGCTGATCCACCACGTCCCGTCGGGAGCGACGCGAATCCCCTCGGGATCAAGCCGGGCGGGAATCTTCATAAACCCCGTCTCCTCGGGCGAACCCGTCGGACCCGTCAATGCCGGTTCAAACTTGTCGAGCGAACCGACAAACTGCTCGCCCGCCTTGGTCTTGAGCAAGACCGTCTTCGTATTTGCGAATGTGAAGCCCGCCGCGCCGTCCTCGGGTTTGTCGCGGAGCGAGAATACCTGCACCCGGCATCGAAATGCACTTGCGCCGTCGAATGGCCCGCGATCACAGATCGTGACGAGCGTGTTGGTCTTGGGATCAAAGTCGATGCCGCTGCCAAAGCTGCCCAGCAGTGCTTCAGGCGGGCCGCTGGGGTCGTTGCCGCTAAGGCCTGACTGGTCCCACGCGTTGCCCGGGTATGCGAAGGTGGCGACATGCTTCCAAGCGGGCTCTTCGCCCGCCTGCACGATCGCGTTTGCCACCCCAATACACCCGATGCACCCCACGCACAGCATGATCCGATTCATGCGACATCGTACCGCGACGTTCGTGCGGTTCGTCGCACTACGCTGCGTGCGTATGACAGAATCCGTGAATCCAACTCCCTCACCGACCCCAAACGGCTCGGACACAATGACTCCGAGCGCGGCGGCGCCGATCTATCCGGTTCGATCGGTCTTTGGCGGTTTGCTCATGGGCATCGCGAATGTGGTGCCGGGCATTTCGGGCGGCGCGATGCTGCTGCTCGTGGGCGTGTATCAGCGTTTCATCGACGCCATCGCTGATGTGACCACACTCCGTTGGAAGTTCCGCTCCTTCGTGTTCCTGGGCCTCGTGGCCTTTGGAGCGGGGCTGGCGATTCTGCTTTCTGCGGGGCCCATCAAGAATCTGATCCTGACGCATCGCTGGCAGACCTTTAGCCTGTTCATCGGCTTGCGCCTGGGCGCAATTCCGGTGGTCATGAAGTGGGCACGCCCGATGAACGCGAAGGTCTGGACTGGCATCGTCGCTGGGCTGGTGATCACCGCCGCGTTGGGCGCGACGCAATACCTCGACAGTTCCGGCTCCGCCGCGAGCCAATCGACGCCGTTGACTCGTTTCGCGGGCGGCCTCGCGGGAGCCAGCGCCACCATCCTCCCTGGCATGGACGGCAGCTACTTCCTGCTGCTGATGGGCGAGTATGTGCCGATCCTCTCGGGCATCGACCGCTTTAAGGACGCGCTCATCGCCTTCGACATCAAGGCGATGTGGGACGCTGGGCTGTTCCTGCTGCCCGTCGCGCTGGGCGTGGCGATTGGGCTGGGCGGCGTGTCGACGCTGCTGCGCTGGCTCTTCAAGCACCATCGCCAGGCCGTGGCGGGCGTGCTCCTGGGCGTCGTGGTCGGCGCGATTGGCGGCCTTTGGCCCTTCCGCGAGGGCGTGCCGCCTCAGGTGGGCGAAGTGATCAAGGGCGTGACCATCACCGCCGAGAACGCGAGCACGATCGATCCCAGCGACTGGCGCATGGCGTTCTTTGGCCCCACTCCGCTGCAGATCGCTGCGTCGCTGGGCTTGGTGGCGCTGGGGATCGGTCTGGCGTACCTGATGTCGCGGCTGGATCCTGAGGAGGGACGGCTGGAGGCGGGGAAGTAACTGCGCGAAACCAGTGCGAGCGCGGAGCCTTTGAGGGGCTCTGATTTGCCACGCAGAACACGAAGTGTGGCAGGGCGGCGAATCGCGAGCAATCGCCCAGAGCGATTTCTGTGCCCTCGTCCGCGTCAGTCCGCGCAGATTCGCGACCCCGCTTCTCCTCTCCGTTATTTCTGTGTGCTCCGTGGTGAATTCGATCTTCCTTCGCCCCCCGGCCCCCCGCGTACGCTCGCCTTGCCATGCCCAAGCACATTGAGGCCATCGCGCGAGCCGTTATCATCGAAGCCGGGCACGTGCTGCTCTGTCAGCACTCCCGCAAGGGTTATTGCTTCCTGCCGGGCGGCCACATCGAGTTTGGCGAGACCGCCCCGCAGGCCCTCGCCCGCGAACTGGTCGAAGAAGCCGGTGTCCGTATCGACGTCGCTGACCTGCTCGCGCTCGAAGACCACGCCTTCCGCCAACGCGGCAAGCGTCGGCACGAGTTCAACTTCATCTTCCGGGCCAAGTTCACGCGAAAAGCCCCCAAAGCGAGCCGACGCACGCCCGCGATCCCGCGCGTCGTCCGCAGCAAGGAGCCGGGCCTGCTCTTCGTCTGGTGCCCGCTCGATAAGCTCCGCCACCTCGACCTGCTCCCGGCGAGCCACGCGCCCATTATCCGAGCCGCGCTCCGCAAGCCCAAGCGAGGCGCGACGACGTATGCCGTCGCGCGTCCATGAACGCCATCAATTCCATGCCCGACGCCCCCCTCCATTCCGCCGTCTTCCTTGACCGCGATGGCACCATCATCCGCGAAGTGCATTACATCGCGCGCCCCGAGCAAGTCGAACTCCTCCCCGGCGCGGCGGAGGCCATCGCCATGCTCCACGCCGCGGGCTTTCGCTGCGTCGTCATCAGCAATCAATCGGGCGTGGGGCGAGGCAAGCTCTCCGAGGCCGACATGCATGCGGTGCAGCGGGAGGTCGACCGTCAACTCTCGGCAGCCATTCCCGAGAATGCCGCATCCCTCGATGGCGCGTACTTCTGCACCGTCGCCCCGCCCCAGGACGCCGACGACGCACCCGACCGCCGCACCCGCATCGACCACCCCGACCGCAAGCCTGCGCCGGGCATGCTGCTCCGCGCCGCCCGCGAGCACAAGCTTGATCTCGCCCGCTCCTGGATGATCGGCGACATGCTCAGCGACATCCTCGCGGGCAAGAACGCGGGCTGCAAGGCCACGATCCACGTTCGCACCGGGCACGGCGCATCCCAGCCGGAAGCATCCAAGTCCGCGGACTTTGTCGCCGATAATCTCCTCGACGCGGCCCGCATCATCGTCGGTCGGTCGTAGTCCTTTGCAGCGATCGCCGTTCCACGTTTTGACCGAGTGTGCATGCCCAAGCGTCAAGTCCTCTACATCACGGCGTTCGATCCTTGGGACCGCTGGACCAATTCCGGCGTCGTCCCCGCGATCTGCACGCGCCTCAAGAAGAT
This sequence comes from Phycisphaerales bacterium, assembly GCA_022843045.1. Taxonomy (GTDB): domain Bacteria; phylum Planctomycetota; class Phycisphaerae; order Phycisphaerales; family UBA1924; genus BJHL01. Next base: position 60,513 of record JALHOJ010000001.1, on the reverse strand, counting down.
GGGCCTGCTCTACGGCGCGTGGAACGTCCACGACGCGTCCTTCGCCGAGCTCCACGGGCGCAGCGAGATTCGCCACCTGATGTACCGCATTCGCCGGCGGATCACCAAGGAGCATCTGAAGCTTCGCAAGGCGGTGCTGCCGCCTGCCGACGAACGCTCGGGCAATCTCGCGCGGCTTTTGAGTCGCGTGCCCCACGGCACGCCCGTCGTCTATCACTACGTCCTGCCCATCATCAACCCCGTTCTGCCCATCAAGCGATTCCTGTTTCAGGACATCACCATCGACGACGCCCTCAAGGGTGGCGGCTTTGGGTACAACTCGTTGTCGCCCGAGCAGATTGCGGAGAACAAGCGGTTCCAGAAGTCGGTCATTTCGAACGCGGACGGCGTGCTGAGCTTCGCAAGCTTTGTCGCGGATTCGCTCCAGCGCGAGTACGGCTATCCGCGCTCCAAGGTCTTCCCCATCGGGGCGGGCGCGATTCGGCGGTGGGAAGGCGTGTCTGAACCGACCATCGAGCGCTACCAGCGCAAGCGGATCCTGTTTGTGGGTCGAGCGTTTGAGCGCAAAGGGGGGGAGACGCTCCTGGAGGCCTTCAAGCTCGTCCGCCAACGCGTGCCCGACGCCACGCTCACGATCGTGAGCAGCATGGCCAAGCTGGGCGACGCGCAGGTCCCGCTCGACGGCATCGAGCACATCCCCTTTGCCAGCAACGAGCAATTGCACGAGCTCTACCTCAACTCCAGCATCTTCTGCATGCCCACCAAGTGCGAGACATGGGGGCTGGTCTTCGTCGAGGCCGCCAGCCACGCCCTGCCCATCGTCGGTTTCGACGACTGGGCCCTGCCCGACATCGTCGACAGCGGCACGACGGGCCTGCTCACCGCCAATCGCACGCCCCAAGGCCTCGCCGATGCCCTCGTTGATGCCCTTTCCGATCCCGCCCGCCTCCACCAGATGGGCAAGGCCGCACTCACCCGCGTCCGCGACGTGCTGGAGTGGCCTCACGTGATGGACCGCTTCCTCTCCGCGGTGCTGCCCGACGCCCTGCAAGGCCGCCAGCCGGTGTGGATGCGACCGCGCTGACCAGCACGATCTGCTCCGCCTTTATCCGCGTCCATCCGCGCAAATCCGCGGCTCCTCTTCTTTCCTATTCTCAATCTGCGTTACGTTCTTCTTCGGAGGCTCGATCCCCATGAACATCCTCGTCACCGGCGGCGCCGGATTCGTCGGTTCCGCCTGCCTGCGCTGGCTCGTCAAGCACGGCCACAACCCCATCGCCTACGACAACCTCAAGGAAGGCCACATCGGCGCGGTGCCCTCCGGCCGGCTCGTCATCGGAGACATCGCCAACACCGACGCGCTCGTCACGGTCATGACCAAGTTCAAGATCGACGCCGTCATGCACTTCGCCGCGGCGACGTATGTGGGCGAATCCGTCACCAACCCCGACTACCACTACTCCAACAACGTCTCGGGCACGCTCAGCCTCCTCCGCGCCATGCAGAAGGCGGGCGTTAAGCGCCTGCTCTTCTCCAGCACCTGCGCGACCTACGGCATGAACCCGAAGGTTCCCATGGCCGAGGATTCGCTGCAGGATCCTTGCTCGCCCTACGCCCGCACGAAACTGGTTGTTGAATGGATGATTCGCGACTTTGCACATGCGTATGGGCTGGGCTTCACACTGCTGCGGTACTTCAACGCCGCAGGGGCCGACCCCGACGGCACGCACGGCGAGGACCACCGCCCCGAAACGCACCTGATTCCGCTTGTGCTCGAAGTGCCCTTGGGCAAACGCAAGGAACTCACGATCTTCGGCAACGACTATCCCACACCCGACGGCACCTGCGTCCGCGACTACATCCACACCAGCGACCTTGCCCAGGCGCACCACCTCGCCATCGAAGCGACGACGCCGACGACCAGCGAGGTCTACAACATCGGCACGGGCAATGGGCAGTCGAACCTGCAGATCATTCGCGCGTGCGAACAGGTGACGGGCACCAAGATCCCGTTCCAATTCGGCCCCCGCCGCCCGGGCGACCCACCCGCGCTGGTCGCCGACCCCACCAAGCTGAAGACTCGGCTGGGCTGGAAGCCACAGTTTGCGGACATCGTCAAGACCGTCGAAACCGCCTGGAAGTGGCACACGACGCATCGCAACGGCTACGCGGATTGAAGTCGCGTTGAGTGAACTTGATTTCAGCACAGAGACACAGAGACCGCGAGAAAGATGAGGAAAGACAGGCTTGCAGAGCCAAGCCCAGTCACCCTTCTCCTCTTTCTCCTGATCTTTGTGTCTCTGTGCTGAAATCGAGTTCCCGAGGATCACCGCACCAGCCGCGCATCCGCCACGACCTCAATCGGCAGCACGCGCTCGGCCTGCGCCCCCGTGGTCCGGTCCGTCACCGTCACCTTGAGGTTGTACCGCCCGATCGAGAGCGTCGCGGGCAGTTCGATCATCTGAACCAGATAGAAGTCGGTTCGCTTGGTGCGATTGGTCTCGACCACGCCCCGACCCGGATCGTGCCAAGCCAGCAGGCCGTCGGCGTCCGTAAAGAGCGACAACTCCTGCGCGAGGTCGACCGAGACTTGTTCGCCAATGGGAATCGTGCGCTGCACCGGGTCGTTGTCTCGCGCGGGACGGGCCGCAAAGTCCGCCAATTGCGTGTACACGATCGCGCGAATCGGTTGGCCCGCGACGAATGTTGAGCTTGCGAACGCCTCAAACCGCCCGAACCCTTCGACCCGCGTGCAGAGCGCGGCCTTGGTGATCGTCACGCTTGGCCCCGCCTGCTGATTTGCGCGCAGGGCGTTGATCAGGTCTTCCGTCGCCAACCGCGGATTCGCCAAGACCCGCGCCCGCGCTTCCGCGATCACTTTGCGATCCGCCTCAGACAGATCATGCAACGGATGCTTGGGGTCCGCCGCCTGCTCGATTGTCGCCAGCGCATTGCTCTTGCTCGCGAGGGCCGCCAGCGGCGTGAGCGCCGCGTTGTCCGAAATCAGCGGCTTGCCCGCCTCGTCCTTCTGCCGCAGCAAGGCCGCCATCTTCCGCGCCAGGTCGACAATCGGCGAGACTGGCTTGGCCTCGGGCTCGGGCGGCGTTGGCTTGAGTTCTGGCTGCTGCGCCGCCTGAGCGTTGCTCGCTTTTTCGTCGGTCGGCCCGGCGGCCACGCCCGCATCCCCCGCGGCGGCGGCGAGCCCGAAGTTGGGCGACTCGGGCACTTCGATGGTCTTGACCGGCTCGGGCGGCCTGGGCGGGGCGTTCTCCGCCGCCGCCAGCGCCTCCTCGAGGTTCACCGCCGAACGTCGGCTCCACGCCGCCTTGTCCTCGTCGCTCATCTCCCGCGTAGGAATTGGCGCGGCGTCGATCGTCGCGGGTTGGTTGCTGCGCAGGAGTGCGGACAAACTCGCGTCGGGTGCTTTCTGAGCATCCCCACCCGGCTTGGTGGCGCGAGGCCCACACCCGGCAACGGCGAGGATCACCAGAGTCGCCACGGTCCTGACCAACACTGCGCGCGGCACACCATCGCCCAACCGGACGATCGCCACACCACCGCGCAGGGAATCCGCGCAACCCATGCGGCGGGTATCGGCACAATCCGCGCGGGAAGACCCAATTTTGGTACCTCGAGAAGGCCGAATTGACCACGCAGATCACGGAGGAGCAAAAGAGTGACCGCAGATTGAAGACAAGCACTGCCTTTATCCGCGCCGATCCGCGGGGCCCTGCCTTCTCTCCGTGATCTCCGCGGCAAGCTCTTCGTTGATTTGCTCGACTACTTGCTGGTCGTCCCCGTCGTCACTGTCGGCTTCCACTCCGGCTCGGCGAACTTGAACTGGGTGCGGGTGCCTCGCAGGACGAAGAACGAGACGCGCGACGGTTGCTCCTTCGCAATCGCATCCATCGCCTTGCGATAGGACGGAATATCCGTGATCGTGTAGTTGTTGATCCGCTGGATGACGTCGCCCTCGAACACGCCCGCCAGCCCCGCCCAGCCCGCCCGTTCCACGCTCGCGACGATCACGCCCGTCACGCTGTCGTCCCAGCGATTATCGTCGCGGTCGAAGAACGTGAGCTCGCGCACGGTCAGTTCAAAGTCGCGGTTGCTGTCGCGCAGGGCTTCTTCCGCCGTGATGCGGGTGCGTTCGAGCGTGACTTCGATTTCCTTGCTCGCCCCGTCGCGCAGCACACCGAGCTTCGCGGGCTGGCCCGCAGAGAGCCTGCGCACCTGACGCTGGAACATGCCCGAGTCCTGGATGCTCTTGGGCGCCATCGCTTCGCCATTGAGCTTCGTGATGATGTCGCCCACGCGCAGGTCGCTGCCCGCGGCGAGCGTGTTGGGATAGATGCGGGTCACGCGGAAGCCCTGCGCCCCGCGATCCTTGAGCTGATCCGCGAGCTGCTTGAGCACCGGCTGGGTCGCAACGCCAATCCACGCCTTGGGCAGTTCGCGGGGCGGATCGTCGGGCTTCTCAGGGCGAGGCTTGAGCAGCGTGAGGTTGTTCTTGCCGTTGCGGTCAAACTCGACGATCACGAATTCCGGAATCGGGTCCTGGCCCGCGATCTTCTTGTACTCATCGAGCGCGTCGTTCACGGTCGCGATGGATCGGCCGTTGATCGACTTGATCACGTCGCCCCACGTGATTGCAGGCTCGGCGATCTGGGCCGGGCCGCCGCCGCGGATGCCGATGACCATCGCGCCGTTGGTATCGGGCAGGTTGCGGTTGCGGGCCATGCGGTCGGTGATCTCGCTGAGCGAGATGCCGAACAGCCGCAGGGCCATCTCCTTGCCTTCTTCGCGAAGCAGCTTCTCCGTGGTCGTCGTCGCCGTCGCCGCCTGCCCATCACGCACGTACGCGAGTTCGATGGGCGTGCCCACAGGCTTGTCGGCGATGGTCCGCAGCACGAGCGGGATTTCCTCCGGGAAACGGGCCGAAATCTCGGCCCCGTCGATCGCAGTGAGCACGTCGCCAGCCTTGAGGCCGGCCTTGGCCGCGGGACCGTCCGCCGCGACGGAGTTGATGAGCACGCCCCTTTCGATGCCGGTCTTGCGGACGCTCTTGAAGTTCGCACCGATCGTGCTGCGAGTGACCGCGCCACTGGCGATCAGTTGATCGACGATTCCCTTCGCGAAGTTGCTGGGATTGGCGAAGCCCAGCCCATCTCCTCCCCGCGTGTTGATCCCCACGATCTCGCCCTGCAGGTTCACCAGCGGCCCGCCCGAGTTTCCAGGCAGGATCAACGCGTCATGCTGGAGCCATCGCGTGAAGATGTCGCTGGAGCGGTCAAAGTCAAACTCCTGGTCCTGGATGTCGTCGCCGCTGAAGCTGGTAAAGACACGCTCGGTGTTGCTGATCACACCGAGCGTGACGGAGCGATTGAGCCCATACGGCGCGCCCATCGCCATGACGTAGTCACCGGTGCCGAGCGCATCGGAGTTGCCGAATCGCGCGACGGGCAGCGTCGTGTTCTCGCCCAACTCGCTGATGTTCAGCCGCAGCACCGCAAGGTCAGTCATCGGGTCTTCGCCCACGAGCGTTGCCGAGACTTCGCGCTTGTCCGCGAGCGTCACCTTGAACGTGCGGCCGTCTTCGACGACGTGGTGGTTGGTGACGACCAGTCCATCGGGCGAGATGATCGTCCCGCTGCCCGTGCTGCCGCCCTTGGTTTCTTTACCTTCCCAGAAGGAGACGCTGATGACGGAGATATTGACCAGCGCGGGGAAGACCTTGTCGCGGGCGGCTTCGATTGCCGCCGTCAGATCTCGCGCCGCCTCGGCCCCCTCCGCCGCGAGCCCTTCGCCAGCCGGATGCGGATGTTGCCGCGAGGTCGCGCACCCGCTCGCCATCACCAACCCGAGAATGAGCGAAGACACGAGAAGACCACGCCGATCCATGCGATGCTCCCTGAAAGTTGGCGGACGGTAGGGTGGTGCGGTGGCGTGGGAAGGTGTTCAGCTTGAGACGGTGATTCGGTGAGTGGGTGAAGCGGAAAAATGACGCCCCCGCGCGTAACGCCTCACCGTCTCAACACCGAACCCCAGTCCGCTTCCGGACTTCGCCACCGCTGCCATGCACTGATTTGGCCCCTTGATTCCCACCCCCGCTGCCCCAACAATCCCTTCCACAACCTGGGGTATGGTGTAACGGTAGCACGAGTGACTCTGACTCACTTAGTCTAGGTTCAAATCCTAGTACCCCAACTTTTCTGGTCGCCCGCCTTGAAAACCATCGACTACAACGGTGATGGCCCGTGGAGTGCGGCGGAGATTCTCTCACGATACAGCAGCTACGCGGCCGAGGCACAAGTGACGCCTCGCGACCTCACACCGTATCAGTCCGCTGATGCGAAGAGGCGTCGGGTGTATCCAGTGATGGATAAGGTGATTGCAGGGATCGAATCAGGCGACCCGGCGTGCATCCGCATCGGAATTGAGTTTATCGAACAGGACCAGCGGTTTGCGTTCGGAAGGTTGCTGAAGTCCAACACCGCTCGTGCGCTGCGCCGAGCCCAACTGACGCCTGAACAGAAACTCCGGGTGCTTCGCCGTGTGTTCCACATGCTGCAGGCGGGCAACGTGCCGCGCGAGTTCCGCGAGTACGCCAAGCTGGCTCGCAGCATCGGGTTCGGCCAGAAGGATCTCCCCGCTCTCGATCCGCCCAATCGATACGTTGCCAGATACTACGAGTACTTCAAGGGTTTCGCGAAGCGTGACGATCAAGCCGACTGAAGAATGAACAACGCCGACGGGCTACCCCATCGGCGTTTCAACAGTCACAGCAATCGCATCCGCTCGCACGTGATCACTTCACCGCCGCGAGCTTCGCATCCTTCTCGCTGTCGCTGAGCTGGTTCCACTCCCCGATGCAGCCGCCGCAGCAGAAGCCGACTTTCTGGCCCTTGTAGTCCACCGAGTTGGCCACCGAGGGCTTCGTGCCGCAGTTGGGCATCATCGGGCAGCGGCTGTTCACCAGCCCCATTGAGCCGCCTTTGCTGGCGGACTGGCAACCGGCGAGCGACATTGCACCGGCGATCAAAGCGACAACAAGACTACGACGAGCGATCTTCTTCATGGGTGTTTCCATTTCTCAAGGCGCGATCGAACGCGCGACTTCCCGGAACGACGCAAGTGTAGAGTCCGCATCGCCCGACTGTGTTACCCGTTCGCGGCGGTCCCGCTGGGCTTCGTCATCCGCGCCCGCGAACCCAGGCGACCAGAACAACGACGCCACCCCCACCACAAGCACCACCAAGCTCGCCACCTTGATCCGCCCCACCAGCACATCAATCGGCTGATTCCCCGCAAGCCCTCCCGCACTCGCCGCCGCGCGCCGCAGCCGCTCGCGGATGCTTCCGTGGCGAAACGTGAAGGCCTCTTCGTTCATGCCGTTGAACGCCGCGATTGCGCGGAGCGTGCTCCGGGCCGTCTCCGCGTCCGCCGCGGCGATCTGGCTCGCTCCGCTCGCGCTCGCCCCACGGGCCGCCCGCGCTAGGTGCGCGATTGCAAACGCGTCGGCGTGCCACTCAAAGCGCCGACTCACCCAGCCAAAGACCAGCAGCCCGATCAGGATGCTGACGCCCGCGCCCGCGAACATCAGCGCCATCGAAGGCCCCGCAACCGCTCCCTTCGCAACCATCATCCGCATCCCCACCTCAACGACCCAGCCGCTCGCGAAGACCGTGCCCAGCATCGCAATCGCGAGCCACAGCATGTGTCGCTCGCGCACGTGCGCGATCTCGTGTGCCACGACGAACTCGACTTCGCGAGGCGTCAGCGCCTCGAGCAATCCGTCCGTCAGCAGCATCGAGCGAAATGGCCACACAAAGCCCAGGATCGCCGCGTTTGCCACCTGCCCATGCGTCCGCCAGACCCATGGGCCCCCCACCCGCACGCCATACCGCCTGCACATCCCATCGATCAACTCTCGAAGCCCAGGCACGCTGAGGGGCACGGTGTCCCACACCCTTCGCACCAAACCCGGCGCCATCATCAGAACGCCAACAGCCCCCACCCACTGCAGCGGTTCGTTCCATCGCAAGAGCCAGCGGGCAAGATCTCGGCCGCCTTCCCATTGCTTGGACCAGTCCCACATCCACAATGGCAAGCGCGTCACACACTCGCCCACCACAACCAGACACACCAGCGGCACCGCCATCAGCATCACCTGATGCCGCACCTGCGTCCAGACCCACATCCGCCTGGACATCGCCGGGACGAAGTTCTTGCCCTCATCCAACTCTCGCACCAAACTTGCCTCGCGCACCCGCCGCTCCAGTGGCTCAATCGACCACCACGTCGCAACAATCGCGAGGAGCGCCGGCCCTGCGATCACGAGTTCGTCCAGCAGAATCCAATCCCCCATCGAAAGCCGCACGATCTGGTCCCATCGCTGTGCGAGCACCGCGTATGCGACGATGCCAATCACGCCAAGGCGGGCCGCATGCATGCCGCGCTGCGCCCGCAGGACCCAGCGATACGAGCCGGTCTTGTCAAGCTTGCCCGCGCACCACACCGACCACGCGTGAAACAGCACGATGCAAGCGAGCGTCGCGACGATGGGCCACCAGAAGCCGCCCAGACTGGTCGCCGCGTTGACATCAGGCAACCCGAGCAACTCACGCGCTCGCGCCAGCAGGAACGCCAGAATGGTGAGCGCGTGGACCATGCGACGGCCAATCCCCGAATTGCACGCAACCGTACGCGTTAGGTGCCGGGCGTCCGCAGCACGAACCGTGCGCCTTCCTCGCCCTCTCGAGGCTCGTACGTCACGCTCCCTCCGCATTGCTCGGCAAGCCCCCGCGCCAGCGCGAGGCCCAGACCCATCCCAGGCGTGCTGCCATGCGCGTGCATCGCCCCGCGCGTGAAGGGCCGAAACACACGCCGAGCTTCCGCCGCCGGGATGCCAGGCCCATGATCGCGCACGCTGACGCGAAGCATCCCGCTCTGCGCGTCCGCGCTCCACAGCACCTCAACGCGTGCGGGTTCGCCGTCGCGCTTGCCGTACTTGCCGGCGTTGTCCACGAGGTTCACGAGAATCCGCTCGATCCGCGAAGGATCGACGCGCACCGTCGCTTCTTCGCCATCTCCCAGCGTGTCCACGATCTCCGCCCCGTGTTCGTTCGCCGCGCCTTGCAGCACGGGGCCCAGCCGATCCCGCAGTTCCGCCAGTTTCAGGGCCTCGCGCCGCGGCTTTTCGCCCTTGCCCAACCGCGCATACTCCAGCACGCTCTCGACGATCCTGCCCAGTCGCTCGCTCTCGCCAAAGAGCGTCCGCGCGTATTGCGTGCGGTCCGCCTCCTCGCGCACCATCCCGCTCGCCAGCATCTGCGAGTACAACCGAAACGTCGTCAGGGGCGTGCGAAGCTCGTGCGTCACGGCGGACACAAACTGCCCGCGCCGCGCCGCCAGTTCCGCCATCGACCGCATCGCCAGTGCCAGCCCCGCCAGCGCGAGCACCACCACCACCCAGGTCGCCAACAGCGCGCTGCGCAAGGGCGTCCATGCCGGCCCGGGCGCAGGCGCCGCCGCCGTCATCACCAGTTCCGCCGGGATCGACGCCAGCATCCGCGCCAGCGTCCGGCTGGGCACGTTGCTCACGTTCTCCGTCACCGGCCTCAGGCGTGCATCAGGATAAATGTCCGCCACGGGCCGCAGCAGCCTCCCCTGCAACTGCTCCCAGTTCATCCACAACCCTTGTTCGATCTCGCGCCCGCCCACCCGCACCGTGCGCCGAAAGACCAACTCCGACTTGGGCGGCTCACTGCCCACGCCCACCCACATCGCCTGAAAGTCCCCCACCACCACATCATCGCTGGTCCGCGCTGCGACTTCGCTCTTGTTCTGCTCCGACGCACGCTCCGCAGGCACTCCCGTCGAGCCCGCCATCGGCATCGACGCCGCAGGAGCCGACGCGGCGGTCTTCGCAGCCAACCCGTCCTGAGACTCACCCCGCTGCTTCGCCGAACGATCACCATACCGCTTGTCCGCGTCGGCCCGCTCTGCCTCGACACTCATGGGCACGTTCGCTCGATTGGAGTTCAGACGCGTGATTTCCTGGGCCTGCTTGCTCACCGCCGCCCGCGCTTGATAGTCGCCCTCGGGCGCGCCACGGCCGATCTGCTGCTGCGCCATCTCGTTCGGCTCGCGACCTCTGACTTCTGCGTCGCGGCCAAAGCCCTGCTCCGCCAGCGTACCCACATCCATCGCTGCGCCGACAACTTGCTTCCTGGCTTCCTCCTCATGCCGCGCCAGCAGCACCGACAAGTCCGTCAACAGCGTTTGGTTCGTCTCCGCGGCGTACGGCGTGAGATACGCCGCTTCCGCCGTGCCCTTCGCCGGGCCCATCGGCGCCTGGGGCGACTCGAGCGATCCATCGGGCATCTTCTGGAAGTACAGGTTCACCAACGGATCGCTCGCCGTGAGCAAAGGCGAGGGCACCAGCACCTCCGACTCCGACACTTCCGAGAAAAAGTTCGTGTACGCCCGATCCGCCGGGATGAACGGTTGATACTCGAAGTAAGGGCGTGCCGCCTCGCGCGCCAGGATGGGCGTCATCACCGAATCGATCCGCCACAACGCAAGCCGCAGCGATTCCTGCTGGTCAGACGCCTGACGGGCCTCGGCTTCGCGAGACTCCAGCCTCAGCACGCTCCATGTGATGAACCCCAGCGCAAGCAAGACCACGATCGCGCCAATCGCCAGCGCGCGAGCCGCCCACCGCTCGCTGGGCCCGCCCGCGCTCACTTCGCGCCTCCATCACGCCCCGCCTCCGCCCCTTCCGCGCCACCCATCGCCGCCGAGGCGAGCATGTACCCCTTCCCCCGCACCGTCGCGATCACCTTGGGCTGCTCCGCGTCGTCGCGCAGCGCCTCGCGCAAGCGCGCCACGGCCATGTCCACCGTGCGCGTGTGTACGCCCCGCGGATCAAGCCCCCACACCCGCTGCAGCAACTCATCCCGCGTCACGGCCCGCCCGCGGTGCAGCGCGAGGTACTGCATCACGCCGGCTTCCTTGTCGCTCAGGCTCGCCACCGCGCCGTCCCCATGCCGCACTTCGCGCCGCTCCAAATCAACGCGCCGCCCCTCCACCTCGATCATCCGCACGGGCGATGGCCGCTCCGCCGAGCGCCGCAGCACCGCTTCCACGCGCGCCAAAAGCTCCGTCGCGCTGAACGGCTTCACCACGTAATCATCCGCACCCGCCTTCAGCCCTCGCACCTTGTCCTCTTCCTCGCCCTTGGCCGTCAAGATGATCACGGGCACGTGCGGCTTCGCAGCCCGCAACTCCCGCAGCATCGACAAACCATCCATCCGAGGCATCAGCAAGTCCAACAGCACCAGATGCAGGTCCAGCGCGAGCGCCTTCTCCAGCCCCGCCTTCCCGTCAGGCGCTTCCACCGGCTCAAACCCGCCAAAGCGCAGGCAATCCACCAACCCGCGCCGAATCGCGCTGTCGTCTTCCACCACCAGGATGCGACCCAGCGACATGCGCGGCTCCATTCCAAGCAGGCAAGCAACCGCCCCGATGCGGACAGCCCGCCGACCCATGTCAGTACGATACGAACCGCCGCGACTGGTTCCGTCACGCCCGCGTCACGCGAACGCCCCTACGCCGCCTGCGAGGCTTCCCACGCCCGTTGGGCCCGGTAAGTCCCCCACGCCGCCAACGCCCCCGCAACCGGTGCCAGTACATACACCATCGCGATGTACTCCGGTTGCAACCCGTTGGGCACCCTGCCCGACACCACCAGCGCGAGCCCCACCGCCGGGTTGAACGCCGCGCCGCTGATCGGGCCCGCGACCATCGCACCCGCGGCCACAGCGAAACCGATCGCCACGCCGTAGTACTGATTGCCGGCCGTGCGTGGATGCGTGGCGACATTGAGAATCACAAGCACCATCATCCACGTGAACAACGCTTCCGCCGCGAGCATCCGAATCAGCGTGTCAGCACTCGCCGCACGCACGGGCACCGCGTCCGCCACGCTGGCAACCATCGGCATCAGTCCCGACCCCACCAACGCACCCGCCACCGCCGCCCCGCACTGCACCAGCACGAAGGACCAAAACGTCTTGACGTCAATCACCCGCTGCCGCCACATCACCAGCGACACCGCAGGGTTGTAGTGCGCCCCGCTGATGTGTCCACCCATGTAGATGAAGGCCATGAGCCCAACCCCCACCGCGATGGCTGCCATCGCCCCGGCGTGCGGCGAAAGCATGATGACGAGCACCAAGAAGAAGGTCCCGACGCCTTCGGTCAGCGCCTGCGCTTTCAAGCTCGACAGTGCCATCGCGACCTCCGCTTGCAGCATATCGCGACCACCGCGCGACCACATGCATGCCGACTGACCAGCCACATTCTTAATCTGTTAGTGTTTTGGAAGTGGGCTGAACAACCTATTCCATCCTCGTTTTGCGGCAATTTCCCATCCTTGCACTTTTCTCTGGAAAAAATCCCAGAGTTAGTGCAAGATGGAGCAAGGTTCAAGACAACTCCGCGACCGGAGATTCCGCCATGCTTGCACTGCAGGTCCAGCCAAAGATGCAAACGCTTTCTCATCCTGAAGCCTGTCCCTCTGTCGCAGAGCTGATGGCGTACCTGCGCGGACGCCCACACATCGCTGCGGTCGCGCGGTCAGACAATTTCAACCTTGTCTGGTGCAACGAGCGTTTCGCACGGGGCTTTGGCTCCACGCCCGAATCGTTGGTCCGCTCAACCTTCTACGACGTCGCCAGCGGCCCCGTCGTCGATGAACGCCGGGCCCTCATGGTGAAAGTGCTCGAAACCGGCAAGCCGATGGCGTACATCCAGGTGTGGAACGGCGTGCGCTCCCTCACCCACGTCTATCCGATGGAAGCCCACGACGTGCTGGGCCATCGCGGCTTCTTCGTCATGATCGAGCCGCTGGTGCTGCCTTCCATCGACGAGCGCGAGTTCGACCACCTGCCCCACGCCCGAATCCCGCACCTGGGCGACCTCGCGACGTTGTCACGCCGCCAGCTCGAAGTGCTCCGCCTCGGCGCCGAAGGCCTCACCGTCGAGGAGATGGCTCGCGAACTGCATCGCTCCGACAAGACCATCGACAACCACCTGCGCGAGCTCTACCGCCAGCTGCGCATCCACAACCGCGCGCAGCTCACCCGCTTCGCCGCCGAGCACGGCATTCTCGCGTTCACCCGTGACCAGTGGTTCGGACTCGTCGCCGCCGCCGACCTGCACCCGGCGAACCGCGCGAGAAACCCGCACATGAATGACGACCCGGCGTAGACGATCTTCACACGCCGCACAGCGTGCACGGTCCCTCGCTGAAAACCAGGAAGAAACTGTCGATGTCGCAAGGATCAAACAACGAGCCGTCGTTGTTGAAGTCCACGTCGTTGCACATTGCCTGCGCCGGGATGCACGGTCCTTCGCTGAAAACGCTGAAGAGCGCGTCTACGTCGTCGGGATCAAAGAGTGATCCGTCGTTGTTGAAGTCAATCGAATCGCATGTTGGTGAGCCGCTGCAGCCGAATCGCGCGAAGAAGGCCGAGGGTTGCCCGCCCGCCGTCAGGAACCCGCCGCCCACCAGCAATTCATCGCCCAGCACCGCCAGCGAGGTGCCCGCCTGAATCGTCGGGTTCGCGATCGAATTGTCGTTGCCCAGCCCCGAGCCCAGCGCCGACCAGTTCGTGCCGTCCCACGCCGCGATGTTCCGCGCCGCCGCCGCGCCCGCTTGGTCAAACAGTCCCGTCACGATCAGCCGATTGCCGCGCACCGCCATGTCGAAGACGACCGGCTGCCTCGAGAACCCCGCGAGGCCGCCGCCCGGCTGCGTCCATTGCACGCCATCCCACATCACCAGCCCGCCCGTCTGCCCGAGCACCCCGTTGTTCTCAATGAAGATCGGTGCTCCGCCGGCGAACAGCTTGCCTTGGAACACCTCCAACGTCGACACGGCTCCGCGGAGCACCGCGCGGCCCTCCTCATTCTCGCCCCCGACGACTTCAAAGGAGCCATCCGCATTCACAAACGCCACGCACGAACTGGGCCCCACCCCATCGCTGGCCAGGAACTGCGTACCACCCACCACCAGCCGTTCGCCCAGCCGGGTAATCGACAGCACCGAAGTAAGCGGCGACGGCGCGAACGCGATCGGCGTCCAGAACTGGTCCTCGAGCTTCCACAGCGGCTGCTGCGACGCGACCATCCCTGTGTACAGCCCGTCATTCAGCGCGCTCACGTACGCCGTCGTCAAAAACCCGCCCGAAAACAAGTCTTGACCGAGCTGGTTCCATTGCACGCCGTCAAAGGTGAAGACCTGCGCTGTCGTGCCAACCCCGGTGCCCAGCGCAACCGAGTTCTGAAACGGCGCCAGACTCACACCGCCCAACGGAAACCCTTCGCCCAGCGGCTCCCACACGCCATTGCTCAAACGGGCAACGCGATTGGCCTCGACCCCTTCGATCACGCCAAAGCCGCCCAAGGCATACGCCGCGCCACCATTGGTCGCCAGCGCACCGATGCCCCCGTTGCTGCCGCCCTCCTCCAACGAACGCCACGCCGACCCGTTCCAGCCGACGATGTTGTTCATCGCAACCGCCCCAGCCCGCGACATCAAGCCCCCGAGGATCAGTTCATTCTGAAAAGCCGCCGCGGCCCGCGGGACGCCCTGCAATCCCGGCACGCCCTCCGGCAACGGTTCACCGATCGCTTCCCACTCCCCACCCTGCAGCCGCATCACGCCGCGCGCCGGAATCCCGCTGAACGCTCCGAACAGCTCGCCAAAAACATACAGATCGCTGCCCAGCGACGCGAGTCGCGGACGATTCGCCGAAAGCGAACCGCCCACCGATTGCCAATCGCGCCCGCCCAACCACTTCACCACCCGAGTCCCGACCGGGAATGACGTCGGAGGCAAGTCAAACACCACGGCATACAGCTCGTTCCCAAACACGAACAAGTCCGCGCCTTCCGCCCGATCAAACGGCAGCCACACGCTCTCCCACGCCGAACCGTTCCACCGCTGCACCGCCTGATTCGTTTCCGGGCCAACGCCCGCGAACTGCCCGGCCCGAAACAACTCGCCATTGAACGACACCAGATCAAACGGCGGCGCGTTCGAAGGCCCGCTCAGCAGCGACCACGTGCCCTGATTGAGCACATATGTCCCGTCGTTGGCCAACGCCACCAACGAGTTCTGCCACGGCGCCACCGCTATCACATCAAACGGCAAACCCATGTCCGCATTTGGCGCAAGCCCCGAACCCAGCGCTTCCCAGGAAGAGCCCGTCCACCGAGCGATGTTGAGGTCAGACCGCGGCGGCGCGAACGGCCCCACCGTGAACCGGCCCGCCGCGATCAACTCGCCCTGAAAAGTTGTCAGAACGTTGATCCTCGGCGCGCACAAACCTCCCGCACCACAAGGCCCGGTCGTAAACGTCGCGCCGGGCGCAAGCGGTCGGAACGAAGTCCCGTCCCACACCGCGACCGTCTGCACGGGCACATCCCCCGCCAGCACCAACGCGCCGGCGACGACCAACTCCTGCCCGCGCGGGCCGTTCCCGTCAGGATCCCACAGCGTCATCGCTGTGACCTCACCCGCCACGCCCTGCACCGGTGCCCCAGGCCGCCAGGAATCAACGCACTGCGCCCACGCCGAACCCGCGGCCAATGCCGCACCCAAAGCACCGCAATTAAAGATGGATCGCACGCGAATGGCTCCTCAAGCAACGAACCGAGCCTGCCCGCTGCGGTGTTCGCAGACACATATAAGCGGGATGCGACCCGAAGCAGAAACACGCGTGTTTTTGTGGGCACGGGTCCGTGGTTCGATTGCTGTTGGGATGCACCACGTCCGGATGCGGCAATCCATCGCCCCAGCGGCTGCTGAGCCCGTCAATCCCGCAGCAGGCCCCTGCGTTCGCCCGCACGCAACACCGACAGAACCAAAACGCGATCGCGCTCGTCACCAAGGCCGTCCGCGTTGGCGTCGGTGGGCGCATCGTGGAGCGAATACAGATCCGCGAGATCCAGCGCGCGATCATTGGTGACATCCAGACCCGTGCATCGCGGGCCGCCCACGAAGATCGCCGCGTTTGCGCGCAGCGCGTCCAACTCTGAGCAGGTCACGAACCGCGACGTCCCTCCCTGCACGCCCGACACCTCGATGGCCGTCACCATCGCTGGCTGCGTCAGGACAAAAGTGAACACTTGAAACGGCACATCCGCCGCAGGCAGCGTCGACGCTCGCTCCGTCAGCGTCCGCCACACCCCGCCCTCGCGCACCCGCACGATGGGATCGACGAAGAATCCACCGTCGCCCGTCTGGTCCGCGAATCGATCGCCCTCGATGAAGCGCACGCCGCGAATCTCAATCGGCTGGGAGTAGTCCACCCGCAGCCACGCCTGCTCTGGCCCGGCGGGGCGCTGCGTGGTGTAGAACGGATCCTGGAACCAGATTTCGTCCAACCCGCGCTGGTTGGACTCTCGCCCATCCGCAAGCACCGCCGTGTTGGAACTCCCGCGCCCGCTGGGCGGGCTGGCCGCGA
The DNA here is from genome assembly GCA_022843045.1 of Phycisphaerales bacterium. Lineage (GTDB taxonomy): Bacteria > Planctomycetota > Phycisphaerae > Phycisphaerales > UBA1924 > BJHL01. Next base: position 43,975 of record JALHOJ010000001.1, on the reverse strand, counting down.
CCGAACTGCTCGCCGTCGCCCAACCTCCCTGCTCGCGAATCCACCGCGCCGCGCTCGCGTCGGTTTCGCGTCGGACGGGGTTCGCCAACGCCCGCGCGCCCACTGGGACGTTCCGCTCGGGCAACGTCCACACCGGATCGCTCACGCTCGTGTCAATACTGCCCCCGCCCGCGAGCACGCACGTCTTGGCAACTTCGAGCATGCGCTGGGCCATGAGCGGGAACGTGTCTTCCGCAGGAGACTCCAAGGGCAAGTAGTCGGGAAGATTGTCACGTGTCCGAGTGATCCAGTAGCGATCACTCAGCGTCTGCCCCGGAAACTGAGCCCGCACCCACGCCGCGCCGTTCATCCAGCCCAAGAGCCCGCCCATCGTCGCGGTGCCGTTGTCTGAGTCCCAACCGCTGAGCGTACCGATCTGGATCGTGCGTCGCAGGTCACCCTCGCCATACAGCAGCGCGATGAGGCCGGTCGCAAAGTTGACGCTCGATTCGGTCCAGCCGAAGTACGTGAACCCGTTCGCGCCGGCGTTGGCGTGGTATCGCTGATAGACGAGATCCCGCGTCCGCTCCCAGTTGTTCACATCCGGGTTCGCGAGGAAATCGTTCAACACCACGTTGATCACATCCACCGCCTTCGACGTTGGCGGCAGGTATTCCCGAGCCGATTGCACCAACCAGATCGCCCTCTCCCGCCCGCTCGCGCCCGCAGGCGCAAGCGGTGCCAGCGCGTGCATCAGCACATAGCACTGCGAGGCGTGGGATGCGTGCCCCACGCTCGTGGTCCGAATAGGCAGGTACGACAGATCCAACGCCAGCGCCGGATCGCCAGGACAAACGGCCCCGAAAATCTCGGTGGTGAGCTGCGCATCGATCGCGAGGCGACCGAAGTTCGCCGCGCTCATGCCCGTCGCGGGCGGCGTCACGCCCCGCTCCATCAGCGCGCGGGCGTTCGCGTTGGAGACCCAGATCGCGCGATTGATGTGCGTCCGCCACCCCGCTCGAATCCGCTCAGCAGACAGCCAAGGTGTTCCCGACTCGTGCATCAGGTGCAGGTACACGTACTCAATGTCCGTGTCGTCGTCCGCGCCCCAGGGCGTTTGCAAAACAAAGTCCAGCGGGCCGCCGACCCCAAAGGGCAAACCCCAATCCGCGTCCGTCAGAAACGGCGGATTGATACGCGCCCCCTCCGTGCGCAACCCCGTCCAGTTCGCGATGCACTCCGCCAGCCAGAACCCCTCGTACCGGTCCAGCAACTGCGACTGCGTGATGGTGACCGGCTGCGCCACCGCCGCGCACGCCACGACCGCCGCGCCCGCGGCAGCCACCACCTTGGTCAGCCAACCAGGTGCCATCGCCACTCCCTTGCTCGACTCGCGAAGCTAGAACCCCACGCGGCCCAGGCTTGCGACCTTCCCATCCCGCACTTCCACCGAGATCATCGCCGGTCCGGACCGCCAGATGTAGCGTTCGACCTTGTTGCTCGCCGCGCCCGCGATGCCCGCGCCGGAGATGCTCATGCCGGTGGGCGTCTCCTCGCGCTCGCCCGCGCCGCCCATGATGGTCTCGACCTCGTACAGGCTCATGCCCACCTTCAACTGCGCAAAGTTGGTCTCGTTGACAGGGTCCTCGCCGCACGAGGTCATCGTGAGCGAGCACGCCGCCAGGGCCAACACCAGCAACGCCATGCGAAGCACCCGCACCATGAGACCTCCTTGTATTCTGGTGAAGGGTATCCGGAACACAACGCCGGAATTTGTGTGGTCTGCACCGCCCCCGGATATGCGGCCTGTACCCCCAAAACTGGCATATTTTGCTTCTCCACAGAACTCCCTACTGCGAGTCGCCGATGGTCAAACCTGCTCAGGGGATGTCTTGGTCGGTTGGCCAAGCGGTTCGGATGGGTTCGCGTGGAGCAAGAGATGATCAGCCTCAACAACGTTGGTGTGGGTCGCAAGTTGGCGTTGCTCGTGGGCGTGCCCGTCGTGGGCCTGGGCGTCTTCGCCGTCGCGAGCTTTGACACGGTCAACAAAGTCAAGGTCAACGGCCCCCTCTATACCGACATCGTGATGGGGAAGGACCTGATCGCGGACATCCTGCCGCCGCCTGCGTACATCGTCGAGTCGCACATGGTGGCCCTGGCGATGCTGCAGGAAAACAACCGCACCACGCTCGAGCAGTTGGGCCAGCGCCTCAAAACCCTCGAGAGCGAGTACGACACCCGCATCGACCACTGGTCCAAGACCCTCCCTGAAGGGGAGATGAAGCAGACGCTGCTGAACCAGTCTCAGGAATCCGCCCGCCAGTACTTCAGCGCGGTGCAGAATCGCCTGGTGCCCTTGCTCTTGGCCAACAAGCGCGATGACGCCGTTGCGCTGATGAGCACCGAACTCACACCCATCTTCGAGAACCATCGCGAGAGCATCACGAAGGTCGTCGAATCGGCCAGCGCGATGGCCGCACATAACGAGTCATACGCCGCGATGACGCTGTCTTCGCGCAGCCTGTTCCTCTGGATCGTCGCCGGCGCCGCCGCCGGACTTGCAGGGGCCCTGGGGTGGTTCGTCGCCCGCAGCCTGACCCGCCCGCTCTCCACCATGGTCAACACCGTGAGCGAAGTGGGCGCGGGCCGCATGAGCCTTTCGCAGCGCCTGGACGCCACCCGCAAGGATGAACTGGGCCAGCTCGCGGGCGGCATCAACACCTTCATGGCCAAGCTCGAGCAGCTCATCTCCTCCACCAAGGACGCCGCGTCGCAGGTTTCAACCGGCGCGGGCGCGCTCGAACAGATCTCCAACGCCACCGCGGGCAGCGTCGAGCAGGCCGCGTCGCGGTGCCGCGAAGTCGCCAGCGCCATGACGGAAATGTCCGCCTCCGCCAGCGAAGTCGCCCAGCAGGCCCGCGAAGCCAGCAAGGCCGCGGAAGAAAGCCGTCAGGTCGCCAGCGCGGGCGGCCAGACCGTGGAAACCAGCATCCAGGGCATGCAGCGCATTCAGGAGTCCGTCACACGCTCCAGCCAGTGCGTCGACGAACTGGGCGAGCGCAGCGAGGACATCGGGCGGATGATCCAGATCATCAACGACATCGCCGACCAGACCAATCTGCTCGCGCTCAACGCCGCGATCGAAGCCGCCCGCGCGGGCGAACACGGGCGGGGCTTCGCCGTCGTCGCCGACGAAGTCCGCAAGCTCGCGGATCGCACCCAAAAGGCCACCGCCGAGATCGCCCAGTCCATCAAGCTCATCCAGGACCAGACCAAGGACGCCGTCAATGCCATGCAAGACGGCGGCGAGCAAGTCCGCACCGGCGCCGAACTCTCCGCCAAGGCCGGCGAAGACCTCCAGCGCATCGTCAAGAGCGCGGGCAACGTCACAACCATGGTGGGCACCATCGCCACTGCGGCGGCGGAGCAAAGCAGCACGACCGAGCAAGTTTCCCGCGCGCTTGAGGAGATCGCCCGCGTCACGGGCGATACCCAGCAAAGCACCCGCGACTCGCTGGAAGCGATCCAGACGCTCAACGCCAAGGCAGAACAGCTCGCGAAGCTGATCCGCGAATGTGGGCTGAAGGTCTGAGAAGTCCGCCATCCAACCACACATCAATTCTTTGGGTACGCTTTCACCGGTGGCTGACCCATCCCATCACCCACACGCCCCTTCGAGCAACAGCCACGACCTGGCCGTGATGCTCGAACCGATCCTGCACGAAGTGTGCAAGGGCCGCTTGGGACCCATCGAGTGGTTCCACGCCTCGTGGCAACGCGGCGGCGCGGCGACCGGCTTTTCGACGTATCGACTTCACGACGACCAGCCGCCCGTCGGCGTGCTCGTGAAGCTGCCCATCGGCCCGCTCGAACATAAGTGGACCACGCGCCTGGGCGCGTGCGCAGATGCGAGCGCCTTCGCGAGCGAGCATGCTCAGCGCCTACCCGTGGCTCGCGTCCTGGCCCACGGCATGGAACTGGGCGGCTACGACCTGGGCTGGATCATTTCCGAGCGCCTCGCGGGCGACCACATGCCCCGCCACATGAGCGCTCGCGATGTCGAGGAACTGCTCACCCGCGTCTGCGAGTTCCATCGCATGGCCCTCTCCCACGAACCGGTCTCGGGCAAGGCCCACAGCCCGGCGTGGGACCAACTGCTCGACAAGGCTCGCCACCAATGCCGAGAGCACGCCGTCGCGGACTTTTCGCGTTGGGCCGACGCGATCCGCAAGGTCCAGCGGGCCCTGCCCGCCCTCGCGAACCGCTGGAGCGCCCGCATCCTCGATACATGGTGCCATGGCGACGTCCACCCGGGCAACGTCCTCCGCCGGGGCGAGCGGGGCCAGCTCGTGCTGATCGACCTGGGTCTGGTTCACCCGGGCCATTGGATCGAAGACGCCCTGTACCTCGAACGGCAGTACTGGGGCCACGAAGACTGGCTGGGAGGCGCTAAGCCCGTGTCCATACTCGGTCGCCTGCGGCGCGAGGCTGGACTCCCCATGGACGGGGATTACGGCGAACTGGCCAACATTCGCCGGGTGCTGATGGCCGCGTGCGTGCCTGCGGTCGTTGACCGGGAAGGCAGCAATGCCAAGTACTTACGACATGCCCTGGACCTGATCGAGCGGCTTTTGCCACAAATCCCGCACTGATCGGGATGTCATTTACGCTATTCGGGACGTTGGAGGGGCAATCCCCCAATCCTCACGAAAAGTGCGGTGTACGTTCGGTCTCAGCCGACCCAACACGTGTTGGTCGGGTGAACCCTGGTGCTCGGGGTACCATAGATTGGGAGCGGTGTCTGTTCCGGACACCGGGCAAGGAGTTTTCGCCATGGATGAGTTTGACACGCTGGAGCAGATGCTGCGCGACGGAAAACAGGACTGGCTGAAGTGGAAGGGCGGCAACAAGACGGCCGGGACCCGCGTCCGCAAGCTGATGCAAGACGTCAAGGCCCAGTGCCAGGTGATCCGCGAGAAGGTACTCGACTCCCGCGAGGCCGAGACGAAGGAATAATCCTCCTCTGGGAGGATTGTGGGTGTCCATGATGACGCAAGCCGACTCGACGGGTTCCACAGCCAGTGCATCTCCATCCGGCGCAAGCAAGGGGATGATCTTTGACCTGAGCGGCATCGACCTCGCGGCCAAGGCGTTGCTGCGTGCCGACATTGAGAAGCTCCTCCCGCATCGCCACGAGTTTTCGATGCTCGACTCGATCGCGTGGCATGATCCATCGTGGCTGCGATGCATCGGCGTCAAGCACCTCCGCCCCGATGACTTCTGGTGCAAGGGCCACTTTCCGGGCAAGCCCACCTTTCCGGGCGTACTCATGATCGAGACGGCGGCGCAGTTGTCGGCGTATGCGTTCCTCGCGCGCCTTCAGAAGCCCAGCATCGTGCTCTTCCTTCGCATCGAAGAAGCGGCGTTCCGCGCCGCGATGGCGCCGGGTGACACGCTGTACATCCTCTGCCAGGAGCAGAAGTCCGGCCGGCGACGCTTCATTACCAACGTGCAGGGCCTGATCGGCCGCGAGGACGGCACGCTATCGGGCAAGATCGCGTTTGATGCGGTGCTCAACGGCATGATGGTGGATAACGACGCGTACTAGCACCTGGACGCTTGGTCGGCCCGGCGGCCCAAAGGCCTCCGATGGGTCGCTTGTTCGTGTCGCCGAGTCTCCGGTTGTGTGCCGGGGAGCGGGGGAACCACCGCCAACGTCGCAAGACGCGGGCAGGGGCGCAGGAATGGGTCGCAAGGCTCGATCCAGGCCACTTTCAAGGCCCAGCCCGTCAGCTCACCTCGCAGGCATGTGAAAGGGCACGCACGCAGGCTTCCTGGGCTCTGGCGATGCTGTCGCTGGGACCAACTTGGCCGGCGTGGGTGCGGGAGTGCGCGCTCGAACGATCCGCTCCGCAGGAGGAGCGGCTCGTGCGGGCGTTGCTGGAACTGCGTCCATGTCGGTGCAGGATTCGTCGTCATCTTCGTCCAACGCTCAAACCTCCGCAAGCCAACCGAATCGCACCTCGCCGGCCAGCCCGCCGCCCAAGCGCTCGCGATGGGCAGGATGGTGGCAGTCTGTGCTGGCGCGATGGTCGCGACTGCGACCGCCCCAGCAGCTGGTGCTGGGCTTCACGTCGTACGTGGTGATCGGCACGCTGCTGCTCGCGCTGCCCTGGACCCAAAGCCAGCAAGCCCGTGACGCAGGGGGCGTGTCGATGCTCGACAACCTCTTCAACGTCACCAGCGCGGTCTCGACCACCGGTCTGACGACCATCAGCGTCGCCGACAGCTACTCGTGGCTAGGCGAGTTCATCATCCTGACCCTGTTTCAATTGGGCGGGATCGGCTACATGACGGTGTCGTCGATCATCGTGCTGGCCCGCGGACAGCAGCTCTCCAGCGAACGCACGGGCATCCTCAAGTCCGGCTTCTCGCTGCCTCGCAACTTCGTGATCCCGCTGTTCCTGCGGCATGTCATCATCTTCACGGTCGTGATTGAAGCGATAGGGGCCGCGCTGCTCTGGTGGCGCTTCAGCGCGCTGGGCGTGGACAACGCGCTGTGGTCCGCGATCTTCCACAGCGTTTCGGCCTTCTCCACCGCAGGATTCAGCCTCAACAACAACAGCCTTGAGTCGTTCCGCGACGACTGGGTCGTGAATCTGGTCATCGCGGCACTCTGCTATCTCGGCGCGATCGGCTTCATCGTCCTGCAGGATGTCTGGTACTCCATCAAGTTCCGCGAGTACATGATGACGCTCACGTCCAAGGTCATCCTGTCCATGACGCTGTTCGTGTTCGTGATCGGCACGCTCATCTTCTCCTTCGTCGAGAAGTCCGTCATGGCCCTGCCCTGGGACCAGCGACTGCTCATCTCCGCATTCCAGGTCATGAGCGCCTCAAGCACCGCCGGATTCAACTCTGTGCCCTTCGGCGGCCTGGGGGCGGCGGCCCTGTTCCTGATCGTGGTTGCGATGGTGATTGGCGCCTCGCCTGCGGGCACAGGCGGGGGCATCAAGACCACCACGGTCTCGGCGCTGCTCGCCAACCTCTGGGCCGTCATTCGCGGCCGCGATCGCGTGGTGTGGATGGGATTTGAAGTGCCGCTGCCCCGCGTGCTGACCGCCGTCGCCGCGGCGACGCTCTACCTCATCATGCTCGCGGCGGGGATTCTGATGCTCGCCGTAAGCGAACCGGGCAAGCAGTTTCTGTCGCTCTTCTTTGAAGCCGCGAGCGCCTTGGGCACGGTGGGCCTGTCGATGGGCATCACGGGAGAACTTTCCGCGCCCGGAAAGGTCATCATCATCCTGCTGATGTTTGTGGGTCGATGCGGGCCGCTGACGCTGGGCCTTGCGCTGCTTGAGCCCCGGCGAGACGCCCATGGGCGGCTGCCGGATGATCTTGCCGTGTAAGTCTGATTTCAGCAGGGGTTCGTTCCGCCTCGTTCGGATCGAGCGTGATATCGTCGCGCCTGGACGGGAAGCGAACCAACCGTCCGGGCGGGGCGTAGCCGTGTATAATGACCACTAACCTGTCGGGCCGCTCGGCTCGTGGGTGCTTCCGGGAATGCAGTCCATGACACACACCGTCCCATCGCCCGTCTCCACCCAACCCTCCGCTTCTTTCCGCGCTCGCGGCTTGTTGCGCTTTGCCGGGCCCGCGATTGTCGGCGCGGCTCTGGCCGCGGGCGGGTTCATGTACGCGACGGCCAACGCCGTGCCCGCGCCGGCACAGGTGTCGCAGCCCGTGAAGGTGGGTCTGGTGGACATGACCGCGCTGATCAACGGCCTGAGCGAGCTCAAGGATCGCAACGAAGCGATGAAGCCGCTGCTCGATCAGATGAAGACCGAGCTCGAAGGGATCCAGCAACAGGCCAAGCAGCTCGAGGCCGACCTCAAGGACAACATCCCATCCACGGACGTGCAGCGCCGCATCGAGACGCGGACGCAGCTTCAGGAAGCCAGCAGCAATCTCAAGCTTCGCAAGGAACGCTGGGACCTGACTGTGGATCTTCGCAACGCCCAGGTCATTCGCGACCTCTATGCCAAGGCAAGCGACGCGATCGCCGAGGTCGCCAAGCGCGATGGCCTTGATCTGGTGCTGCTTGATGATCGCCCGATCTCGATGACCGAGTTCGGCAACATGAACCAGCTTCGCGAGGAGGTGTTGACCAAGCGCGTGCTGTTCGCCGCGCCGACCCTCGACATCACCCAGCGCGTGCTGACGGCGATGGAGAATCAGTACGCCCAGGGCAAAGGCTCCGCAACCGCCCCCGCCACGAAGCCCACCCCCTGATCGGAGCCGCATGAGCGCGACCCCACAAGCCAACGGGAGCGCCCGCGCAGTCGGGGCCCTCGCCGCGCTGCTGAGCCAGCGGCTCGGCTCCGCGCGCGTGATGGGCCCTGAAACCACCGAAGTTCGCGGCTTGAGCAATTGGGACGGCAGCGACCGTGCGACGCTGACGTTCGTTCGATCGGCTTCGTACGCCCGCAAGTGGCTCGAGCGAGACGCGGGACCGCACGCCGCGTTGATTGCCGACGCAACGCTCACGGAACTTGGGGACGCGGAGTCGCTCCCTTCGCGGCTGCGCGATCGGGCGATGATCGTCGTGCCCGATGCCGACCTCGCCCTCATCGAGGCGCTGCGGTTGCTCGCGCCCCCCGCACCATCCCGCGCGCCGGGCGTGCACGCGTCCAGCGTCGTCGATCCCAGCGCACAGATCGATCCCGGCGCGCATGTTGGTCCGCACTGCGTGGTCGAAGCCCGCGCCGTGATCGGCCCGGGTGCGGTGCTGCTCGCGGGCTGCTTCGTCGGCGTGGAAGCCCGCATCGGCGCAGGCACGACGCTGCACCCGGGCGTGCGTGTGCTCGAACGCTGCGTGGTCGGGCGGGCCTGCGTCCTGCACTCGGGCGCGGTCCTCGGCGCGGATGGGTTTGGCTATCGCCCGCGTCCTGATGGACGCGGCCTCATCAAGGTGCCCCACATCGGCAACGTCGTCATTGGCGACGACGTCGAGATCGGTGCCAACACGTGCGTGGATCGCGCCAAGTTTGGCAGCACCACCATTGGCGACGGCACCAAGATCGACAACCTCGTGCAGATCGCGCACAACTGCACCATCGGCCGCTGCTGCATCCTCTGCGGGCAAGTGGGCCTCGCTGGCAGCGTGACGCTGGGCGATGGCGTGGTGCTGGGCGCGAAGTCGGGCGTCACGGACAACCTCAGCGTCGGGGCGGGCGCCCAGATCGGCGCGGGATCGGGCGTGATCAACGACGTGCCGGCGAAGGAGACGTGGCTGGGCACGCCCGCACGCCCGGCGAAGGAAACCCTTCGGATGATGTCGGAGTTGCGGAAGATGGGGCGGAAGGGCTGAATCAGTCATCTTGCGGCAGACGGCCCACCCCGACCCCTCGCTCTGGGAGGGGCTTTTTGGATAATCGCGCACAAGTCGCGCCCTTATCCGTCCGAAAACAGAGTTGATGAACATCCGTCACAAGATCAGTGTGGTGTTGGCGTGTTTGCTTGCGCCCGCAGCGCCGGCACAGTTCTCGCCCAACCCTGCGGACGCCGCGACGAGCGTGGTGCGTGCGCTCGACGCGCAAACGCTGGCGGCGCGCGAGGCGTTCAAGGCGTATCGCGATGTGCGGGGCGTGATCGTCACGCTCGAAACCAACAGCGACGCGGAAGGCAAGCCCGCGCGCATGGAGATCGCCATTGATGCTTCGCGCCGATTCGTGCAGCGCGTGCTCGCGAAGGGTGAGAACGGCTCGTGGGACGAGGCCAAAGCCTACTTCTCGCACTATGACGGCACGAAGTTCCGCGCGCGTCGCGGCACACTGGACATGTACATCGAGCACGATCCGGCGATGGCCTGGGCGCATCCGCCTGCGTGCGCGGCGCTCGCGCCGTGGGCGATTCTGCCCGCGCTCGAAGGCCCTGCGCTGATGAGCCAAGCTGGCAATGACACCAAGGTCACCATTGGTCGCGATGTGACGCTCACGTTCGCTCAGGACGGCTTGCTTCGCTCGTGGAAGGGCGGGCGCGCGAGTTCAAGCTCGGTTGACTACACGGACTTTGGCCCCGCGGCCAGCGCAGGCACGCCCGCGATGCCGAGCACCCTCATCGAACGCGGCGCGGCGGACAACGGCACGCGCGACGTGACGTGGCGCGTTGCGTCCATCGACGTCAACCCGCCCGCACAAGAACTCGAAGCCGCCCTCGCGTTCGCACGCGTAGGCGAAGGCCTGAAACGCTTCAACCCCGACACGGGCGACATCACCAATCCCGACGGCAGCAGCGGCGGGCGCGAAATCCAGCCCGCGGCGAGAGCGGTGGAGATGTGGGAAGCCAACAAGAAAACCAGCGCGTGGAGCGCTGTCTTCAAGTGGGGCGGGATCGCGACGGGACTGTTCCTGCTCGCGGGCGTGATGGAACTGATCCGTCGACGGTTGTGAGGACGAGAGCATCCGGCCCCATCGCTTCTATCCTCGGGCATGCTCGATCGCACCATCATCGATCCGTACCTCGCGAGCCAGCCGTTTCCACTGGTGTTTGTGACCGTCTCCGGGGCGCATCTCTACGGTTTTCACTCGCCCGATTCGGACTATGACCTTCGGGGCATGCACGTCACGCCCATGAGGGAGTTCGCGCGGCTTTCGCCTCCCGACGAGACGGTGGAGACGATGGACAAGTCGGGGCGGATCGACATGGACATCGTGACGCACGATGTACGCAAGTACTTCTCGCTACTGCTCAAGCGCAACGGGTATGTGCTGGAACAGGTGTATTCACCATTGGTAATGCAAGCAACGCCGGCGTTTGAGGAGCTGCGTGCGATTGCGGGGGGCTGCATCACCAAGCACCATCGCCATCACTATCGGGGATTCGCAGAGAATCAGTGGGCGATGGTGATCAAGAACGCCAAACCGACGGTCAAGGGGCTGCTGTACACGTATCGGGTGCTCCTGGCGGGGATCCACTTGATGCGAACGGGCCAGGTGGAACCCAATCTGCGGACGCTTAATCAGACGTTTCGTCTGACATACGTGGACGACCTGATTGCGCGCAAGGTCGGAGGGGCGGAGAAGCAGGAACTCCAAGGGACCGAACTTGGGTTTCACGAACGGGAGTTTGTGAGGCTCAACGAGGAACTGGACGCGGCGAGCGCGGCATCGCACTTGCCGGAAGAGCCGTCGTGCAGGGATGCGTTGGATGACTTGTTGGTCAGGCTGCGATTGCAGACGACTGGCTGAGCTTCGTTTGGCCGCGACGATTTGGCAAATCGCCTTATTGTCGGCACGAAAACAGGGCACATCACAATACGTGCGCGGGCCTGGGCGTTTCCTCGCTGATGCGTTCCTTCTTCAGCTTGCCGCCGATGGTTTCGAGCGTCAGGATGTAGTTGTCGTCGCTCAGGTGCATCATGAGGTGCACGGGTCGGCCCCACATCATGCGGAGGCTCTGCATCACTTCGTTGGCGCGGGCGAGTTCGACCTCGACGCCCGTGAACTTGTGCCCAAGGACCAGTTCGCCGCGGTTCATGTAGTTGGCGTCGACGACGTAAACGAATGGCTGCCCGGCGTTGGTCAGGAAGTGCAGCAGGGTTTGCTTGACGCGCCCGAAGTCGCGGCTGGCGATCTTCACCTCGCCCGTCTGCGGATCGCGCTTGTGCTGGTACATCTTGTGGCGCTCGACGAATTCCTCCGTCAGGAACTCGTCGATGAACGACACGTCGTTGTAGATCTTCCGCACTTCGAAGATCTTCTCGCGGCCCTTCATGCTCTTGTCGTCGAAGCTCTCACGCTGGCCCAGTCCGGCCATGTCCTCCCAGCGCGGGCCGTGCTGGCCCATGTTCCAGCGACGCTCGATGTCCTTGAAGAGTTCGACGCCGATCTTGTACGGGTTGAACCCGCCCGGGGGCATGTAGACGACGCCGCTGTGCTGGTCGGCGTAGTGCACGATCTCCTTGGACTCCAGGAAGTGCTGGGTCATGAGCTTGGAGTGCCAGTACGTGGCCCAGCCTTCATTCATGACCTTGGTCATCGCCTGGGGGGCGTAGTAGTACGCCTCGTCGCGCACGATCGCGAGGATGTCCTGCTGCCACTCGGTGAGCGGCGCGTTGCGGAGCAGGAAGAGCAGCACGTCTCGCGCGGGCTCGCTGGGGAACTTGTCCCTTTGGGCTTTCGCTTTCGCAGCATCGTCCTTGCGCTGCTTCTCGAGCACGCCGCGAGGATTGATGAACGGGTCCATGTAGTCCTTGGCGGCGAACTTGTCCTGGGACTGGGTACCTCGGCTCTCTGAGCCGAGTTCTTCCTCACTGTTACCTTGCAGCATCCCCCGACTCGGAGAGCCGGGGCTACTCGTGCCGCCCCGATACACCGAGTGCGGATCGATCAGGTTCTCGATCATGAGCGCGGCGTCGATGAACCGCTCGACCTCGTCCTGCCCATGCCGCTCGATGTGGCGACGCACGCGGGTCGAGTGGTTGGCCATCTCGTCCATCATCTTGCGGTTGGTCTTGCTGAACCAGTAGTTGTGCTTGAAGAAGTCGGCGTGCCCGTAGACATGGGCCATGACCAGCTTCTGATCGGTGACGTTGTTGGACTCCTGCAGGTACGCGTAGCACGGGTCGTTGTTGATCACCATCTCGTAGATGCGGCCCAGGCCGTACGCGTCGCGCTTGCTGAGCTTGTCATACTCCATGCCCCAGCGCCAGTGCGGATAGCGCGTCGGAAACCCGCCGTAGCTGGCGATCTGGTTCATCACCTCGAAGGGCAGGACCTCAAACACGACCTCGAAAAAGTCCAGGCCATACTCGATGGCCTTGGCCTTGATGCGCTGCATGTGCTCGAGCAATTCCGGGGAAAGCTCGGTGTGCGGCATGGCCCGGACGGTGCTGCCCTGGGGGATGGTGCCCATGACATACTTATCGGCGGCGGGGCCGGTTCGGTTCGCACAATCGTGCGGGTGGGGTCTATTCGAGCAGAATCACCGCCGCGCCGACGATATTGGCCGCGACCGTGATCAGCGCGGCTCCCCTGATCAAGAACAACAGTCCATCATCCAGCTTGAGTTGTGAGCGTTTCAGCGAGACGGCAAGGACAACGTACATCAGGATGGGTGCCAGGACTGGCGAGACGAGAGAGAGCTTTCCAACCAGTCCGCTGAAGTAACCGGGCGAGCTCCACACATTGAACAACCAGTACACGAGCCTGATCGCGGCAAAGAGCGTGATGAACTGGAGCGACCACCACGCCCAGTTCCAAGCGCTCCGGAGCTGTCTTGACTCGCTATCGACAACCAAACGAATTGCAGCGCCACACTCCGGGCAGCGTGGTTCTTGCACGCCCCTCAGGTTGTATCCGCACGCGGCGCAAGGCTCATCGCGATCGGTCAGAAAGATCTTGACGAGTTCGTCGTTCTCCATCAGAGACGATACGAACCACGCCATCGCGCGAAAAGTCGCGCCGTACCTTCCTCCATGATCAACTGTGCCTCCTCGGTGGGACTCTCTGCAGCTGTCCTTGCGGTTCTGCTCGCTGGCTGCTGCGCGGCCCCAACTCGCACCGACGCAGGCATGCTCTCCCAGCAAGCCGCCCCGGTCGTCGCATCGCGCACGCCCATCACCGCGTTGCTGCAAGGCCACTGGGCCGGCCCGATGCATCTGGACCAGCCCGGCGGAGGATCGCAGGAGTTTTGGATGGAGCTGATCGTCAAGCCCATCGAGGCCGACGGCAAGACGCCCGACCCTGCGGCTCCCAAAACAGGCGATCGATTCACCTGGACGATCATCTACGCCCGTGCAAAGGACTCGGCGGAAGGCCGGCAGGAGCGGCCGTATGAACTGGTCGTTGTCGATCCGGCCAAGGGCCGCTACGACATTGATGAGAAGTCCAGCATCGTGATCCCGATGACGCATCTGGGCCCGGCGCTCGCGAGCACCTTCGGCGTGGGCGAGACGCGGCTGATTGCGACGTACGAGTTGGGCGAAACCGCAATCGACGGCGAGCCTGCTGCAACGCTCGATGTCCGCATCTTCACGCACCCGGACACACCAGGCGAGATCACAGGTGGCAAGGATGGCGTGCCGGAAGTGAAGGTGTGGGTGCCTGGGTCGCTCCAGCGGGCGCGGATGGTAAAGGTGCACGCTGAAGCGGCGAAGTGAAAAAGAAAAGAGCACGCGTTGGGCGTGCTCTTCGTTGAGTTTGTATTCGGATGGGTCGCAAAGCCCTCCCTTACGGTCGGGCTGCATGCTGCTCTGGCCGACTGACGGCTTACTTGCTCTTGGCCATCGCCTTGAGCTTCGCGTTCAGGCGGCTCTTGCGGCGGGCGGCCTGGTTCTTGTGGATGATCCCCTTCTGGGCGGTGCGGTCGATCACCTTCTGGGCCGCGAGGAACTTGGTCTTCGCGTCCGCGGGCGTGCCGTGCGCAACCGCATCCAGAAACTCCTTCATCGCGTCGCGCATCGTCCGCAGGCGCCAGCGGTTGACCGCCCGGCGGGTTTCGTTCTGACGGACAGCCTTCTTCGCGGTACGGGAGTGAGCCATGAAATCCTCAGTCGCTTTCGATGAACAGTGTTCGTGACGATCCAGAGCGTCCGGACGTTCCACCGCAAGTGCCACCGCACTCGCAACGCCGGGCCCCGACCGTCAAACTTTGCGTCGGGCCTAGATGATTGGGCGCGTGAGGGTGCGAATCAAGCACGAACCCACCGGCACTCCGCAATTATCGGATAATGTTCGGTAGGCACAGCCCTTGCACCCTCGAATAATCGCCCGCAACTCGGTCCTCGAGCACCGCCCCCGCCCATGCCCCGCCAAACGCCGCAAATCCCTGTCACGCCCATCGTTGTGGTCAAGATCGGCTCCGCCGTGCTGGCTCCCGAAGGGGCCCTCGACCCCGCGAGCATCGACCGGCTCGCGGCGGACATCGCCCGGGCGGCCCGGAGCCATCGCTTGGTGATCGTTTCGTCGGGAGCGGTTGCGTCGGGCTTTGGGGCGATGGGCCTGCCCAAGCCGCCCAAGGAGATCATGCTGAAGCAGGCGGCCGCGGCGGTGGGCCAGTCGCGCCTGATGCGAGCCTGGTCCGACGCGTTCGCCCGGCACGGGATCACGGTCGCCCAGGTGCTGCTCACCGCCGACGACCTGGACCACCGGGCCCGCCACCTCAACGCCCGCAACACGTTGCTCGCGCTGCTGGAGCGGGCGATCATCCCGATCATCAACGAGAATGACTCGGTCGCGTTCGACGAAATCAAGCTGGGCGACAACGACCGGTTGTCGTCGCTGGTCGCGGGACTGGTCGGCGCGCGGCAGTTGTTGATTCTCTCCACCGCCCACGGTCTGTACGAGCACGGCAACAGCAAGAAGATCGTGCCCATCGTCACGGATCTCGCCGCGGCTCGCGCCCACGTCTCGGGCACCACCTCCAGCGTCGGCACGGGCGGCATGCACACCAAGCTCGAGGCCGTGGCGACGGCGGCCGCGGCGGGCGTTGCGACCGTCATCGCGGGCGGCATCGTGCCTGATGTCGTGTCTCGCGTGCTGGATGGCGAGCGAGTGGGAACGTCCTTCCCGATTGCGACCAAGCGTGTGGGCGCACGCAAGCGCTGGATCGGCTACGCGAGCAAGGTCAAGGGTGCGATCGTCGTGGACGAAGGCGCGCGCGTCGCTCTCACGCAGCGCGGAGCGAGCCTGCTGCCCTCGGGCGTGACGGGCGTGGAAGGCGAGTTCGACGCCGGCGCGGTCGTCGAGTTGCTCAGCACCGCCGCGGACGCAAAGGCGGGCGCGAAACCCCGCGCGTTTGCGCGCGGCCGCGTTTCGTATGCGGCGGGCGAGGTTCGCACCATCGCGGGCAAGCCGGCGAAGCAGATCGCGGCACTGCTGGGCTATGTCTATCGCGATGAGGTGGTGCATCGTGATGATCTCGTGCTCCTTGACGCCTCCGACGGGAAAGGCTCGCCCGGAGGCAGTTCATGAATAACGCCGGATCCATCGATGTGCGTGCCGCTGCGTCCGCGGCTCGCGAGGCCTCTCGCACGCTCGCCACATTGCCCACGGATGCGAAGAACGCGTTGCTGCGCGACCTCGCAACCGCCATTCGCGCCCATGCTCCGCTCGTCCGCGCTGCCAACGAGGCCGATCTCAACGCCGCACGTGAATCGGGACTCCCTGACGCCAAACTGCAGCGCCTCGCGCTCTCCGACGCAGCCATCGAGCAACTGGCGCGAGGCATCGAGCAGGTTGCGAGCCTTCCCGACCCCGTCGGTCAAGTCACCGAGGAACGCACGGTCTCCTCGGGCCTGCTGGTCCGCCGGGTTCGGATGCCGCTGGGCGTGATCGCGATGATCTATGAAGCCCGCCCGGGCGTGACGCTCGATGCATTCGCGCTCTGCTTCAAGAGCGGGAACGCGGTGTTGCTGAAGGGTGGACGCGAATCGGCTCGGACGAACGCCGCGCTCGCGGCGCTGGCGATTGACTTACTCGCACACCACCAGTTGCCCGCCGCAGTGTTGACGGACCTCACGCCCATCTCCCGCGAGCAGGTCGCGCACCTGCTCACGCTGAACGATCTCATCGATCTCGTCATCCCGCGCGGCGGCGAGTCGCTGATCCGCGCCGTGGTTGAAACTTCGCGCATTCCAACGATCCAGCACTACAAGGGCGTCTGCCACATTTACGTTGATCGCGAGGCCGACGCGACCGACCACTGGGCCAAGCCCATCCGCGTCTGCGTCACGGCGAAGACCAGCGCGCCCGCGACCTGTAACGCGGCGGAGTGCGTGCTCGTCGATCAGGCGATCGCCGACGCGTTTGTGCCTGCGCTGGTCCGCGCGATGCACGCGGCCAGCGTGCAAGTCCGCTGCGACGCGATGAGTGAACGCATCGCGCGGGCGGCGGGGCTTGATGTGGTCGCCGCGAACGATGCCGACTTTGGCTTTGAGTTCCTCGACCGCATCCTCGCGCTCAAGGTCGTCGCGGGCGTCGACGACGCCCTCGCCCACATCGCCCGCCACACCAGCAACCACACCGAAGCGATCCTGACGCAGAACCGCGCCACCGCCGACCGCTTTGTCGCGGGCGTCCAGAGTTCGTGCGTGCTGGTCAACGCCTCGACCCGCTTCAACGACGGCTTCCAACTTGGTCTGGGCGCGGAGATCGGCATCAGCACCAGCCGCCTGCACGCGTATGGCCCCATGGGCCTGGAAGAACTCACCACCCGCCGATTCGTGGTCGTGGGCGACCACCAAACCCGTTAAGAGCCCAGGGGCGCAAGTCTCGGGCCAAAGTCGTTCGGCGTCCGTTCTCACGTTGTTTCCAAGCGAAGATAACACCTGTTCGCCAGCACTTTCCTCGCGATTGGGCCCACTTGGAAACCCGCCCGGGGCTGACGCCCCTCGGTTCCTACTTGCCCGGGGAGCGGATTCGCACTAGACTTCTCCCCTTGCAGTCCGATCTCGGTCGGGCCGCTGCGGGCGTAGCTCAATTGGATAGAGCACCTGACTACGGATCAGGAGGTTCAAGGTTCGACTCCTTGCGCCCGCGTTGACGAACGCCGACCGCCCACGCGGTCGGCGGTTTCGTTTTTGGGCTGCGTGGCGGTCAGTCCGTACTCAGAAGCACGGCCCTTCGCTGAACACGCTGAAGAACGCGTCGACGTCCTGCGGATCAAACAGAGAGCCGTCGTTGTTGAAGTCGATCGGGTCGCAGATGTTGGACGCGGGGATGCAAGGGCCCTCGCTGAAGACGCTCAGGAACGCGTCGACGTCGGTCGGGTCAAACAGGCTTCCGTCGTTGTTGAAGTCGACGTCGTTGCACCGGGTTGTCTGGGCGATGGTCAGCGTGCCCGGGCCGAAGTCGTTGCTTGCGAAACCTCCCACGCGGATCATGACGCTTTGGCCTTGCGAGAGTTGCACCTTCGCCCGGCTTTGCTCCGCCCACTGAGTGGGGAGGCAGAACCCCAGCGTGTCGTTGTTCTGCGCGAGTAGCGCGTTCGCACTGCTTGGGCAGGCCTGCTGTGTGCCGTTGAACAGACTCACCACGGTGTCAAACGAGGAGCCGCAAGTGTCGAAGGAGTACCAGCCCGCCGAGGGAGCGATGTAGCGGTACCACACGTCGCGGACCGACCCAAATGCAAAGGCGGGGTTGGACGAGTTGGTGGCTGCGCACGTGTTGAAGTGAAAGCTGCCCACACCGACGGTCGGTGCCGTGGCGCACTCGTCGTTGCTCACGCCGTAGCTCAGCAGCGAGCGGAGGGTGTACGTGCCGTTCGCGCCGTTGTAGCCGCTGACGCGGATGAGGTACGTCTGGCCTCCCGTGAAGTTGAACGTGACAAGGCTGATTCGGTTGTTGGGAGCGGAGAAGCCGGCGTCGTCGTTGCAGACAATGCTGTTGCCGCCCGACGCACCCGGGCATGCGCTGTGCACACTGAGCACGGTATCAAAGTCGCTGCCGAACGTGTCGATGACGGCATTGCCGTTGCACGCGGGCGTGAAGCGGAACCAGACGTCGTTGCCCTGGCCGCCCGCGCCCAGGCCGCAGGTGGTGACGGTGCCGACGCTCGGGTTTGTGTTCTGCGTGCAGCCGATGTAATCGCCGCTTGGCATCGGGAGCGGATCGCTGCACAGGTCGCCGCTGGCGTATGTGGGAGCGACCGTCGCGGTATACACCACTCCGGCGTCGGAAATGCCATTCTGGTCGTTGTAGAGATCGCCGATGGCGATCCGACCGTCGCGGATCGCGAGGGCGGTGCCGAAGCCCGCGTCTGAGCTCGATTCTGGGTTGCGGAAGGTCGACTGGTGCGACCACACGCCGCCCACGCGCCGGTAGACGTGCGACCGGCGCCCGAACCACTCGGTGATCACGCACTGCGAGTCGGACAGAGCGATGGTTTGGCCGAACCGACCACTCGAGGTCGGAACCGGCGCGCGGAGCGTGCTCCGATAGATCCACGCGTTGCCAGAGAGCTCATAGACATAGACCGCTCCGCTGTCCGTTGTGTTATTGGGCAGGCCGCTCTCCGCACTGGTCGCGTCCTCTGCGTAGGCACCGACCATCAACCAGTTCCCCTCGATCGCGACGGCGTTGCCGAAGTTCTGGTCCGCCTCGTTCACCGGTGGCAGCACGACGCTCGGGGTCAGTGAAGTGCGACCGATGACGTACGCGATGCCGTTGTCGGGGAATGCGGGATCGTGTGTTTCGTCTGGCCCGCCGAACGCGCCCCATGGGCTGCTCTGGCTGATGGCGACGGAGCCGCCGCGGCGGCCGTCAACCTGCCCGTAGTAATCGGCGCCCGACATGGTGAAGGAGTTCAACCAATCGCCAGTGACGCTATTGCGAACGAGCACGTACACGGCCCCGCTGCTCTCATACGTCCAGCTGTGGAGCGGCGCGCCCACGATGGCCCAGCCCCCGCCGAACGCGCTGATGGCGACGTTGTTGCCGAACATAGAATCAAACGTGCCGCCACCCATGCCTGGGTTGATGTCATCCTCGATGATCCACGAGTTCGAGCCGGTGGGTCGACGCATGATGCGCACACGACCGCGACTCTGATACTCAGGCGCTCCGACGATCATGTACGGGTCGGAGATGCTGATCGATCGGCCCGCACGCTCGCCAGCTTCGCCGGTGGCGTTCCAAGCGTCGTGGAGCAGCGACCACGCGCCGTTGGTGCCAAGTTCCCACACGGACCAGCCGCCGGAGTTGATCCCAGCGGGCGAGTCTTCGTCCGGCTTCCCGATCGCAAGCAAGGGGCGGTTGTTGGGCCCGCCAAAGGACATCGAGACGCCCGAACCGAAGTAGTCGTTCACCGCAGGACTCGAGCCAACCAGCGTCGTCATCGTCGGACACGATTGCGCGCGTGCCGTGCCCGCGACAGTGGTCAGAGCCAGGATCGCACACTTGACAGCCGTCTTGATCGAGTTCATCGTCATCCTCCGGTAGTTCTTCGCTCTCGAAAGGTGCCTCACGGCACGTCGCCGGGACCGGTCCTTCGCGGACGCGCCGACGGGCGTGCAACCAGTGCGAAAAGCACCGTGGGCGCGGCTGGCGTTTCTGCTGTTCTTCAAAGATCAACCCGTAACCACGAACAGCTCGGGTTGGCGCGATGCGACAGCGGCGCCGCAGCGATGCGGGAGTGCTCGCCTACGGGCAATGCGCTTTCCGCAGCGAAGGGTGTTTGGTTCGGACTTTGATAGCACGTACTGGCAGATCTTGCTCCGCCTGCACCGCTCGCGACGCGCCGGCCAGAGCGGGATTCGACATGAGTGATGAGGACCAAGTCGTCACGCGCGAGCGACCAGGCGTTCGCCGCGAGCATTGCGAAGTTCCTTCGCGCCGATCACCCTCGCGTCACCCCGTTGAAGCGATCGGCAAGCGTCCTCGCTTCAGAAACACGGCCCTTCGCTGAACACGCTCAAGAACGCGTCGATGTCGCGGGGATCAAAGAGCGAGCCGTCGTTGTTGAAGTCGATGTCGTTGCAGGCGGCCTGGACCGGGATGCAGGGACCTTCGCTGAACACGCTGAGATACGCGGCGATGTCTTGGGGGTCGAAGGAACTGCCATCGTTGTTGAAGTCGATCGAGTCACAGACGCGGGTGGCGTCGCAGGCGCGGATGGCGTTCTGGGCCGCTGTCGCGATCGCACGCATCAGCAACTGCGTGTTCTGCGAGCTCGTCAGGTCAGTCGCGAAGACGCCCACGATGCGATCATCAAAGTCGATCCAGGAACTGAACCCCCGCGCGCCCGCCGCGATGCACCACTGGATGTCGCCGTCCGCGTCCCGCTCGCCCAGCCACATGCCCACGCCGTAGTCCGCGCCGTCGGTGGGCGGATCGATGAAGGGCGTGTTGGCGATTGGGATGCCCTTGGGCGTCTGGCGCGTGACAATCGCGCGGGCGCTGGAGGGCGAGAGCACTCGCACATCCTGCCCGTTAATCCGCACCTCGCCGTCGCGCCGGATCATCTCCATGAGGCGTGCGAACTCGGGAGCGTTGGACTCGCACCCGCCGCCAATCAGCGGATTCGCCGCCGACGAAAAGTAGTAGTTGGTCAGCGTCCACTGCAAAGGCCCCGCGATTCGCTGCTGGAAGATTGTGTTCCACGAAACAGGGCTGCCCGACGCGCCGGCGACGATCTCCGCCACGGCACCCGCGACCTGCATCGACGTCCCGCCGTACGAGAAGCTGGTGCCCGTCCCGCACGCGCCTTGGAAGCACCGCACCGGATCGCCGGCGATCTCAATCGCCGCTTGCTGCATCGTCAGGCTTGGGTTGTTGATCGCATTGCTCGAGCGGAGGTTGCTCGTGTGGCTGAAGGCCTGGCGAATGGTGATCGGCTGCTTGAGGCCTGTGAACTGCGGGATGTAGTCCGACACGCGGGTGTCGAGTGAGAAGGGCTGCGCGCTCTGGTCCACCAGCGACATGATCACAGCGGCTGAGATCGTCTTGGTCGCGGAGTCCGCCGCGTAAACCTGGCCCAGCGTCGCGGTCCCAAACGCCCGCCGATACACCGGCGTGCCATCGCGAAGCAGCAGCAATTCGAACCCGGGGACGGGCGTCTCCACCCCGATGCCCGCGACGGCGTCGTTGGCGAGCTGCGTCACTTCCGAGAAGTCGCAGGGGCCTTGGGCGGTCGCCGCAAAGCAGAGACTCATCACCGGAATGGACGCGGCGCCGACGATTCTGGAAGCAGGCTTCATGCCCGCCCAACGCGGCTTCCCAACTGATATTGCAGTTCGAGATTTCGTATTGCCTCTGCGCTCGATCCTTCCGCGCGAACTGTCTATCGTCGCGCATGTTGCGGGATCTCCTCATGTTCGGGGGCGGGTTGGCGCTGCTGCTGCTGGGCGGGCGCATGCTGGTCTCGGCGTCGGTGGACGCGGCCCGCCGTCTGCGTGTTTCCACGCTGGTTGTCGGGCTCACTTTGGTCGCATGGGGCACCAGCGCGCCTGAGTTGGCCCTGAACATCGTGAGCGCGCTCAAGGGCAGGGCGGATCTCTCGCTGGGCAACATCGTCGGAGCCAACATCTGCAATATGACGCTGGTGCTGGGCGTGTGCGCTGTGATCAAGCCGCTGGTGGTGCAGCAGCGTCTGATCGCGGTGGAGATCTGGCTCAACGCAGCGATCCTGATCTTCTTCGCCGCCATCTGCCTGCTCGCGGAGGTCGCGCGCTGGCAGACCGCGATCATGCTCGCGATCTTCGCGGGATACTCCGCGTGGACGATCATGTCCGCGATGCAGCAGTCCCGCAGCGAGGAGCGGGCGGGCGTCGCCGCGCCCAGCGGACCCGACGCGCCCAGTCCCGATCCGGTGGACTCCACACCACCCATGTCGTGGCTGTTGATCGGGGTCAGCTTTCTCGCCGGCCTCGCTCTTCTGGGCGCGGGCGGGTCGCTCTGCAGCGACGGGGCGTCAGGGCTGGCGATCGGTCTGGGCGTGCCCGCGGCGGTCGTCGGCGTCACCATCGTTTCGATCGGCACCACTTTGCCCGAGATGGTCACGAGCGTCATGGCAGTGCGCAAGGGCCAGACCGACCTGGCCATGGGCAACGCGATCGGCTCGTGCCTTTTCAACGCCGGCGCGATCTTCGGTATCGTCGGCCTGATGGCTCCGCCCGACACGCAGGTCACGGCGAGCTTCACGCTGCCGCTGGTGTACATGGCCCTGCTCGCCGCGGCCCTCGTGCCCATCAGTCGCACCTTTGGCAAGACCGTCTCGCGGGTCGAGGGCGCGGGCCTGCTGGGTTCGTACGTGGTCTTCCTCGCGATCTCGACATGGAACGCGATCAAGTCGGCGGGGGCGTAGACTCGCGCATGAGCCCGCAGGAGGCCAAGTCGGTATCGCTTCGTCGCACCATGGTCGCGATCACAGCAGTCGCGGCGCTGTCGGGCTGCACGATTGATCCCAGCATGACTGGCGGCGGGCCGGGCGGCGGGCGGCGAGCGGCGAGCACGTCGGGGAGCGGCGATGTACTCGCGGAATCCGCGTTCGAGCCCGTTCGGCTGCGCGTGCATCCGCTCACGCATGTGGACACGTCGGTCGCCGACACCTGCGTGCTGGTGCTGCATTATGAGCTGCGCGATCAGTTCACCGATCCGGTCAAGGGTTTGGGGGCCCTGCGCGTGCAGGCCCGTCCGCAACGCGTTCGCCAGGGCGAGCCCGAAGCCGTCGACGCCACCAGTTGGGACATCGCCGACCTGACCGAACCACGCACCAACTCACAGCGCTTTGACCCCGCGACCCGCACCTATCGCGTCGCCCTCACCGCGCCGACCTGGATTCGCGATTGGGCGACGACGCCCGACCCACAGCGAGCCCTGATCGTCCGCGCGACGCTGACGACGGCACGCGGCGACGGCACCCGTCGCGTCCTCTCCGATGAGTTTGTCCTGGAACGCTGAGCGCGGCTCGATCAGAGGCGATGCTCCATCTCAAGGCGTGCTCGCCGCCGCGCTCGCGCCGCTCCCCGACAGTAACTTCAGGCCCACAATCCCCGACACGATCATCACGAGGCACGCGAGCCGCATCGCCGTCGCGGGCTCTTTCAAGACGACAATCCCGAAGATCGCCGTGCCGACGGTGCCGATGCCGGTCCAGATCGCGTACGCCGTGCCCAGGGGTAAGTGCCGCAAGGCAAGGCCCAACAGGCCCATGCTCAACACCATCGCTGCGACCGTCGCGACGCTGGGCCAGAGTTTGGTGAATCCGTGCGTGTACTTGAGCCCCACGGCCCAGCCAATCTCGAACACGCCCGCCAACAGCAGCAACACCCAGGGCATCGTTCGTCCCTTCTCGTTCGTTTCACTCGTCCCGCACCCGACTCATCCCATTCACCGCAGCAGCGTGTATGTCGCCGGCGGATTGGCGATCAGCACCAGCACCAATCGATCCCCGCGGGGATTCCTGGAAAGCTTGTCCGTCAGCATCGCTTCGCCCAGTGTGGGCAACTCTGGCACGGCGGGGCCGACATCACCCCGGCGCACGATGGCCGGTGCTGAAGAGGTTGTGTCCTGTGGCGCCGCGCCGTTCGCCGGTTCGTTGTCAGTTGCCTGCGATGCGCCCAGCGTGTCCATCGCCTGCGCCGCGCCGCCCGCCTCGCCCGGACGCACGCCATCACGCTCGATCGGGAACATGATCAGTGCGTCCCCCGCCTCCATCGAGGCCTCGAAGGCCAACCTCGCGAACATCGAGCCCGCGTCCTCCGTCGCCACCGATTGCGAAGGCGACAAACCCGCCATCGGATTGCCCTCCGCGTCTCGCGGCACCACCCGCCCCACCGCCTCCCGCACTGCTTGCGGCGTCACTTCGACCCGCACCATCGCTCCGGGCAGCGAAGCTGCCCTGTTCGTGCGCGCCCCGCGAGCCTCCACCCGCGCCACCGGCGCTTCCTTGGGAACAGGCCAGCTTCGCAGCAGCATCCGAAGATGCCCGGACTCGAGCGTGAGCACGCCCGAATCCAATTCAATCGCCTCGCTCTGCTCAAACGCCGCGCCCCGCGCCACTGACACGCGCCGACTCGAAAAACCGATGAGTTGCTGAGCCTCGGGCGCAATGAGTCCCAGCCGCGTGCGCACGATGGGCACGCGATCCGCAGGCACACGTACCACCCGCAGGCCGTTGCGGGCCCACGTCTCTACCAGCGCGGGATCCAGCGCGGACTGGTCGAACTCGCCCCGCAAGCCTTCGAGAATCGCCTGCGCGTCCGCCGCCGCCCGCGGCCGCATCGATCCGCCCCGCTTGGGCGGCTGGGGCGGCCTGGGCGCGTTGGCAAATGGGCGATTCGTCGCGCCTTCGTCTGCCGCAGGGCCAGTGTCGCCGACGCCCGGCGCGCCAGTCGTTCCGGACCCGCCGCGAGCGCCCGCTGGCTCAGGCAAGATCGCGCTCGCCCCCAGTCGAGGCCCCGTCGGCACGGGCTCGACGGCGATCTCTTCGCCCGTCGAAGGCGACACCACCCACACCCGCACATCCACGCCCGTCCCCCGCTGCTCGACGGCCCCGCCGGTTGCGCCGCCGCCGCGCTGCGGATCGCGTGTCTCGGTGAGGCCCGCGGGGTCGCGGTCAGATTCACTCGATGAGCCGTCGCGAGGCGCGCACGACACCATTCCCGTGCCGCAAAGCACAGCACACAAGCAGCACGCTATGGATGACGCAAGCCCTTGCCGCAACCTGCAATTGTACGGGCGAACCGCATTCGACGATACTTCCAAGCACCAAGCCCAGTGTTGCAAATCGACAAGACAAAGTCGGCACTCCCTGGGCTTTTGGAGAACAGACCAACGAACCACCCTAGACCCAACACGTACAGAACGCTCATGCCTGATCGCCGCGCGTGGCCTTTGGCGCTTTTCCTTTGGAGTGTCGCCGGCTGGGCGGTGTATGGAAGTTGCTCGCTTGGCCTGCGTGCGGGCCTCAATATCGGAACTCCGGCGCCTGCGATTGCCCCGCAGCTTGTGGATCAAGTTCTGATTGGCACCGCATGGGGAATGATCCTCGGTGCGGTTGCCGGCGCGATCATCTCGCTGTTTCAGTGGCCGCTGATGATGCGATGCGCGTCGAGTTCCCGACTCTGGCGATTGCACGCCTTCACGATCCCCCCAGGCATTGCACTGTTCCTCGTGAACCCATTTGCGAGCATGGTACTGGTCTGCGTGGCTCAACTCGCGATCTGTATGTGGTTCTGCTGCACCAGTCCGCCACTTGTGCAAAGCTGCTCACACTGCGGATACCCGGTCGAGGGTTTGTCGCGACCTTGGTGCCCGGAGTGCGGCATGGGCGTTGACTTCGAAGCCAAGGACCCGCTCACACACTGCACGGCGTGCTTCCAACCTAGGGCGAATCCCGGATCTCCATCTTGTGAACACTGTGGCTGCGTGGACCTTGACGTAGCCGGCCACATCAATCCGAACCGCGCTACTCCTCATCGCCCTTGAACTTCTTCTTGTTCTCCCACGGCTTGGGCTTGTCCTTCTCGACCGTGAAGCCCCCCACGACGCGAATCATGCCCTGGCCCAGGGCCTCTTCGACGCTCTTGACGATCTCGGGCACGAGTTCGACGCGGAACTTTGCGTCGCCTTGCACGATCGCGACACTGCTTTCGGTGCCGATCACCACTTCGACGGGGAAGCGGATGTTCGCCGTCGCGGCTTGCACAATCGCGTTCGCCGCGGGCTTGGCTTCGACGGCCTGAACCGGCTTGTCGCCTTGCTTGAGCAAACCGATAGCGCGAGCCAGCGCGTCGCTCGCGCCGCCATTGAGGCGCATCTCGTCGACGAAGAGGCGAACCTTGCCGTTGTCGTAGGGCACGCCCTCGATGGGCACGAGGCGATCAACGATCACTTGCGGATCGCCGCGCGACAGATCAAGCCGGCCCAGCACGAACACGACGCGTTCGGCTTCCGCAAGATGGCCATACTTGCTGTAGTTGTCGGTGAACAGCACGCAATCCGCCGCGCCCGTGTGGTCTTCGACGGTGAGGATCGCCATCTTCTGACCCGCGGACTTGCCGTTGCGCACGACGATGGGTCGCACGCTCTGAATCATGCAGGGCAGCACCACGCGGGTGTCCTGGGGCATCTCCTTGAGCGTCGCGGTCTTCGCCGTCGCGAACGCGTCGCTCCAGTGCTTCCAGCGTTCGAGCGGGTGGCTGCTGACGTAGAAGCCAAGGACTTCCTTCTCGAAGTTGAGGAGGTCTTTTTCTGGCCAAGCCGTCACTCTCGCCAGCGGGGCTTGTTGCGAAGTGCTTGCGGGCTTGCTGGACGCTTGCGCCCCTCGGCTCTCGCTGCCCCCGGCGCCACCACCAAACAACCCGCCTTGACCCGCGGCCTTGTCCTGCGCGAGGCGCTGGCCCGCGGTGATCGCGGCGTCGATTGTGCCCACCATTGAGGCACGAAGCTCGCGTCCGTGCACGGCGTCAAACGCGCCGCACTTGATCAGCGATTCGAGCATCGCCTTCGTGATCGCACCGGGCGGCACGCGCTCGCAGAAGTCAAAAAGGCTCGTGAACGGGCCCGACTTATCGCGCTCCGCGATGATCGAATCGATGGCTTTCTCGCCGATGCCCTTGATGGCCTTGAGGCCGAAGCGGATGTGCGGAGAAGCACTGGGGACTGGGGACTGGGCACTGGCAGAGCTGTTCGAACCTTCGGCATCTTTGCCAGTGCCCAAAGCCTGATGCCCCGTGCCTTTCACAACGGCAAAGTCCGCCTTCGAGAGGTTGATGTCCGGGGGCTTCACTTCCACGCCCGTCGCGATGGTGATCGGCGATCGCTCCTCCGGCCCGCACGCCTTCGCGTCGATGATTCGCGTGCGCCGGCAATCCTCAAGATACGGAATCCAGTCGCTGACCTTGTTCGCCTGACTTTCATACGTCAGAAACGCGGCCATGTACTGGGCCGGATAGAAGCACTTGAGGTACGCCGTCTGATACGCGACGATGGCGTAGCCCGTCGAGTGGCTCTTGTTGAAGCCGTAGCCCGCGAACTTGAGGATCAATTCGAAGAGGTCGTTGGCGCCGTCCTTGGTCAGGCCCTGCTTGACGGCACCATCGATGAACTTGGGGCGTTCCTTCTCGATCTTGTCGTGCTTCTTCTTGCTGATGTTCTTGATCAGCGAGTAGGCGTCGCGCAACTTGATGCCGCCCAGGCCATGCACGATCTGCATGACCTGTTCCTGATACACCATCACGC
Organism: Phycisphaerales bacterium; assembly: GCA_022843045.1. GTDB lineage: Bacteria > Planctomycetota > Phycisphaerae > Phycisphaerales > UBA1924 > BJHL01. Next base: position 16,313 of record JALHOJ010000001.1, on the reverse strand, counting down.
CATACGTCTCGCGCGTGTACGTGTCGACGATGTCGTGGACCTTGGGCACGTCTTCGGTGCCGTGCTTGCGCCGGTTGTAATCGGGGATGAGGTCCATCGGCCCGGGGCGGAAGAGCGCGTTGGCCGCGATGAGATCTTCGAGCCGGTCGGGCTTCATCTCGACGAGCAGGCGACGCATGCCGCCCGATTCAAACTGGAAGACGCCAGTGGTCTCGCCCCGACGGAAGATTTCGAAGACGCGTTGGTCGGCGTAGGAGAGGCGGTCGAGGTCTAAGGGGTGTGGGGAAATGGCCAAGTCTTGCGGCTCTGTTCCTGCCTTGCCTTCTTTGGCCATTGGGCCACTTGGCGACTTGGCCATTGGGGCCGCCGCACCCTTGGCGTCGTACTCCCCTTCGCGCCCCACAGCAGCCCAAATCTCCCGCTCGCTCATCGTCTCGCGAATGAGCTTCTTCGCCCGCGCCACGATCGAGATCGTGCGCAGGCCCAGAAAGTCCATCTTGAGCAGGCCCATCTTCTCGCACGTGGGCCCGTCCCACTGCGTGATGACGGCGTCGAGTTCGCCTTCCTTTTCCTTGCCGGACTGCTTGTACAGCGGCACGATCTCATGCAAGGGCCGCGTTGCGACGATCACGCCCGCCGCGTGCACGCCCGCGTGGCGCGTGTGGCCTTCGAGCGCCGTCGCCTGATCGAGCAGCTCCTTGATCCGCAGGTCCTTGCGGTACATCCCTTCGAGCTCGGGCTCTTTCTTGAGAGCCTCGGCGATGGTGATGTTGAGCTGCTCGGGCACCAGCTTGGTGATGCGATCCACCTCGGGCAGCGGGATTTCGAGCACGCGGCCGACGTCCTTGATCGCCGCCTTGGCTTTGAGCGTCCCGAACGTGATGATCTGCGCGACGTGCCCGTACTTGCGGCGCACATAATCAATGACGCGCCCGCGCCCGTCCTGGCACAGGTCGATATCGATATCGGGGTACTCGCTGCGATCGGGATCGGTGAATCGTTCGAAGAGCAAGCCGTATCGCACGGGGCAGGCGTTTGACAGCCCCAGCACGTATCCCACCATCGTCCCCACGCCCGAACCACGCGCGAGGGCCGGCACGCCATTGCTGCGCCCCCAGTTCACGAAGTCCCAGACGATCAGGAAGTAGGCGGAGATGCTCTTGTTGGCGAGGATGCCGAGCTCACGCTCGAGGCGCGCGACCTTCGCCGCGTGTTCGGCTTCTGCATTCGAGGTCTTGTCTTCCGAATGCCGAATGCCCGAGCCCGAATCCCGCTCGCCTGCCGCACGTCCATAACGCCAAATGAAACCGCCCTCGGCCAACATCCGCAGCGCCACATCACAGTCCGCCTTGGCCTTCGCCTTGTCCTCGGCGCTGGGCTCGCTGCCATCGTCGTTTCGGAACGGTCGCAGTTCAAACTTCGCGCAGTAGTCCGTGTACCACGCCGTGAGATCACCGCCGTACTTCGCGTCGGTGTGCTTGGGCAGGTCCTTGGCCTTGGGCAGTGTGATCCGCACCAGCGGCGCGTGGTTCGCGCCGATCGGGAGCGTCACATTGCACGCCTCCGCGATGCGTTGCGTGTTTGCAAGCGCCTCCAGACCCGCATTCTTGAACGCCCCCGCGTTGTAATCCTCGCCCGCGAACAACTCGGCCATCTCCGCCGGGCTCTTGACGAAGACCTCGCGCGGGTAGCGCATGCGATTATCGTCGCGCTTGCCCTTGCCCGTGCTGATGCAGATCAGCGTGTCGTGCGTGTCGTAGTCGTCTTCCTTGAGAAAGTGTGCGTCATTGTCGCACACCAGCGGCACATCCACTTCGCGCGCGAGCTTGATGAGCCACTTGTTGATGGCGTTCTGCTCGGGGACGTGGTGCTGTAGCTCCACGTAAAAGCGTGAAATCGCGGAAGCCGCGTCGGCACTCGGCACCCGGGATTCGGGATTCGTGTCCGACTTCGCGTCGAATGCCGAATGCCGAACCCCGAATGCCGACTTATGCCACTCCGCACTCTCCCTCGCCAACTTCCAGTGCTTCTCGTCCCCGGTGCGCTCAAAGTTCAGCAGATGTTCGCCGATTTCGCTGCCCAGGTGCCCATTGATCGCAATCAGCCCCTCGCTGTGTTTGCTGAGCAGCTCCCGGTCAATTCGCGGCTTGTAGTAGAACCCCGTGAGGTACGCCTCGCTGCACAGCAGCAGCAGGTTCTCCCACCCCTTGTTGTTCATCGCGAGCAGCACGAGGTGATACCCGCCCTCGCCCCCGCCGCTGTACGTCCGGTCCGTCCGCGGCTTGCCCGGAGGCGTGACGTACGCCTCCACCCCCAGGATCGGCTTGATGCCCTTGGCCTTGCACGCTTCATAGAAGGCCACGGCCCCGAACATGTTGCCGTGGTCGGTGATCGCACAGCTCGTCATCCCAAGCTCGACGAGGCGATCGACCAACTTCTCGACCTGATTGCCACCGTCAAGCAGCGAGTACTCAGTGTGCAAGTGCAGGTGCGTGAACGCCCCGAGGGCCCCCCGGCTCTCCGTGCCGGGCGAACCACCAGCAGCCCCGCCAGCGGCTCCACCCTTGCCACCACCCTGAGATGTGCTCTTCTCGCTTCCCATTGGTGTCGTCCTTGACTGAACGACACTGTACACTTCCAGCGGATTGACCCGCTCTTTACCCATTGCGACGGCCTGTCGCGCCAAGAAGTGTTTCCGATCTTGTTTCGTGAACACTGCTGCGAAGGAATGAGTGAATTCAACATTGAACGCGGGACCGGCATTCTCGACCACGTGGAGTCGCGATCGTTGTTTAAGGCCCTCTTCTTTGTCGCACCCTTGATTAAACGAATGCGTTTCCCTTTAATTACCAATCGTGGCTAGTAAAGACGTCAAGAATACGAATCGACGCAGCCATCCCAGGGCTGGTGTGTACCGGCGGCAGACCACCGGATATTGGGCCTTCATCCCCTGCTCGCTACAACCCACCCCAAACGTCGACCTAGCGAGCCTGGAACCGCTCTTGTCGAATGCGAATCTTGCCCTTGGCAAACTCGATGGGATTGGAGCGATCGTTCCGAACCCCGAGTTGTTCGTCCAAATGTACGGGCGAAAAGAAGCGGTGCTGAGTTCGCAGATCGAGGGTACTCAGGCCAGCCTCTCAGATGTGCTAGAGGAGGAGTCGGACATACCGGTGGAAGCCACCGAACGCCCGAGCGACGTGCGTGAGGTACTCAACTACGTGAGTTCGCTCAATAAGGGACTGGCTCGTCTGACCGATCTGCCACTCAGCCTGCGTCTGATTCGTGAGATTCACGAAGAACTCATGAGCGGAGTGCGAGGCCGCGACAAAACCCCAGGCGAGTTCCGAAGAACCCAAAACTGGATCGGCCCGGAAGGAAGCACGCTGAACGATGCCGTATTCGTGCCTCCGCCTGCGCCCGAAATGCTCGAGTCGCTGGCAGACCTCGAACGATTCGTGCGGGCGGACGACAACCTTCCGGTGCTGCTTCGAGCAGGGATCGCCCACGCTCAATTCGAGACTATTCACCCGTTCTTGGATGGAAACGGTCGCCTTGGCCGTTTGCTCATCACTTTCATGCTCTCCGAGCGTGGCGTGCTCTCGCGCCCGCTGTTGTACCTCTCGTTCTTCTTCAAGCAACGCAAACAGGAGTACTACTCGCGCCTTATGGCCGTGCGCGAAGAAGGGGATTGGGAAGGATGGCTCCAGTTCTTCTTGACCGGTGTCCAGTCCGTTTCCGTACAAGCAGCATCTACGGCGCGGCGAGTGCTCGATCTCCAGGCTCTTGAGCGGCAACGAATCTCCATCGCATTCCCGAACAAGGCCAACGCCGCCAGATTTCTTGAGATGATCTACGTGAAGCCGACGGTAACGGCCAAGTCGGTCTCAAGGCACTTGGAGGTATCAATTCCTACGGCCAACACCCTGGTTTCGGAGTTCGCCCGATTGAAGATACTTGATGAAGTGACTGGGCGAGAGCGCGACCGAGTATTCCGTCATACAGCGTACTACCGAGTGCTCACACCACCCGCCGAGGATGCACTCAAAGATTAGTCCGAGCGTACATGATCAAGGGTCTGTTGACAAGTTGAGTCCCATAGCCGCTCGGTGCCTCCAACCTCTTTGTCTACCGTTCGCATCATGCTCCTGCGCACAACCATCTCCGCGGTTGTCTTCATGGCATCCTTGGTGACGCTCGCCGCCCTCGCCCAACCCCTTGCTCCCCAAGGCCTCGCCCCGCGCCGCCCCATCCTCTTCGAAACTGCCCAAACTACCTCCGTCGGCCAATCCATCTACATCCTGGGCGACCTCCCCGAACTGGGCGGCAACGACATGACCCGCGCCGTCAAGCTCGAGCCCGCGGCGTATCCGCTCTGGCGCGTCACCATTTCTCTCCCCGCTGGCGTGAGTACGACCTACCGCTTCGTCCGCCGCAGCGATGGCCCGGGCCAAACCAGCCAACCCGCCAACGGCACGTTCCTCACTTCGCCCACGACGCTCAACGTCGAACCGCTGCCCAACCCCGTGCCTTCCAAAGTGCTCGTCGCGACCTGGAACATCGCGCGCCCGCTGCTCTGGCATCGCCCCGCCAACACGACACAGCCCTTCGCGAGCCGGGCGATGAGCGAACTGGGCCCCGCCGTGGCGGGCCGCGCCAACGAAACGCAGTGGCTGGCGTGGAACTTCGCGCCCGCGGGGGCGGGGGCGGCCGGCGGCGCGTACGACTTCTACCTGACCGACTCGCAAGGCGGCTCTCGCTACCCCGCCACTGGCTGGTACTCCACCAACCTCGACGGCGTATTCCTGCAAGACGGCCAGCTCTACTCGTACACGCCTGCCGCGGCGCCCACTGTCGCACGCCGGGCGTACAACCCCGCCACTCCGCCCGCGCTCTTCTCGCCCCAGCTCAACGAAACCCGCGCCTATCGCGTCTTCTTGCCGCGCGGATACGACCAGCACGCCCCGCGCCGCTACCCCGTCCTCTACATGCACGATGGCCAGAACATCTTCGAATCAGGCCCCTTCGGCAGCTGGAACGCCGCGACCACGCTGATCAACCTCCAAGCCAACGCGCAGATGCGTGAAGTGATCGTCGTCGCCCTCGACAACGGCCCCAACCGCCTCCGCGATTACCTCCCGCCCACCGACTTCCTCAGCGGCACAGGCCGAGGCGACGCGTACCTCGCGTACATCCGCGACACCATCAAGCCCGTCATCGACGCCCAGTATCGCACGCTTCCGACCGCCGACGACACCGGCATCCTGGGCTCCAGCATGGGCGGCGTGATTTCGCTGTACGCCGGCTGGGACTTCACCAGCATCTTCACCCGCGCGGGCCTTCTCAGCGGCGCGTGGCAGACATGTCCCAACTACCTCAATCGCGTCCGCACCACGCCCCCACGCTCCATCCGAATCTACATGGACAGCGGCGACAGCGGCACCAGCAACGACAACTACTGGCCCACGCTGAATCTCCGCGACTACTTCGTGGGAGGCCTCGCCCCCGGCTACAGCATCGAAGGCACGCTCCGTCACGTCATCGGCTACAACCAGCAACACAACGAGGCTGCGTGGGCCGCACGATTGCCACAAGCCCTCACGTTCCTGTACCCCGCCCAGGAAGAACCCAACAGCATCCTCCGCGAGGTCTTCAACGCCACTCTGGACCGCAATGCCGATGCCCGCGTCACGCCCCACGACGCGTACCTCGCGCAAGCCAACCCAACCGACCTCAACCTCGACGGCACTCTGAGTGACGCCGACCCGACACTGCAACTCCGCCACCTCCGCCGGTTCGAACGCCGGCAACTGCTCACGCGATGAGTGGCCGCAAGGTAGTTCGATTTCTGCACAGAGACACAGATAATTGGAGAAAGAGGAGAAACGACCAGGCTGTGACAGCATACCGATTCGATTCAGAATCTGTGCGCGAAGATCGACGGCGAAGCCGTCAAGGTGAATAGCCGTGGGTCGCCGCGAACGCGGCACCCACGGAGCGGAGTTTGTGTCCCGTTCACCACGAAGTGGTGACGGCACACGCGCCAGCGACCTGCACCACTGCGTGGTGCCGCAATGCAGTGTCCTCTCATCCGTGGGTGTCGCGTTCGCGACAACCCACGGCTACTCACCACGACGGCTTTGCCGTCAAGAGGTCCGACGCGAAATCGTCAGGCGGAATCCGTATCTCACTCAACAACTCTTCTCCTCCTTCCTCCTGATCTCTGTGTCTCTGTGCTGAAATCGACCCACCACACGCCGCCGCGCTGACTCTCCCCCCCGCCCCTCCTATCCTCGCCCGCCATGAGCGATCGCAAGCCCTTTGTCGGCGGCAACTGGAAGATGAACACCAACCGCACCTCCGGCAGCGACCTCGCCCGGGGCGTGACCGACGGTCTCCTCCAACTCGACGGCGTCGATGTCGCCGTGTATCCGCCCTTCCCATACCTCCTCACCGTCCGCGCCGTCCTGCGTGACCGCGGCTCGTCCGTCAAGCTCGGCTCACAGGATTCCTACTTCCAGAACGACGGCGCGTACACGGGCGAAGTCTCCAGCGCGATGCTCAAGGACTGCGGCGTGCAAACCGTGCTCGCCGGCCACAGCGAACGCCGCCACGTGATCGGCGAGAAGGACGAACTCGTCAACAAGAAGCTCCGCGCCGTGCTCGAGAGCGGCCTCGATGGCGTCCTCTGCGTGGGCGAAACCTTGGACGAACGCCTCGCGGGCCACCAAGACATCGTCAACGCCCGCCAGATCCGCACCGGCCTCGCCGACATCCCCGGTTCGCTGCTGGATCGCCTCGTCATCGCCTACGAACCCGTCTGGGCCATCGGCACCGGCAAGACCGCCACGCCCCAAGACGCTCAGGACGCCCACAAGCAGATCCGCAGCCAACTTGCCCGCCTCTACGGCGAAGAAGCCGCCCAACGCGTCCGCATCATCTACGGCGGCTCCCTCAAGCCCGACATCTGCGCCGACATCTTCGCCCAGAAAGACGTCGACGGCGGCCTCGTCGGCGGCGCAAGCCTCAACGCGGGCGACTTTGTCACCATCTGCAAAGCCGCGGCCAGCGCGGCGAAGGCGAAGTAATTCGTATAGCGAGTCATGCAGACGATTCGGCCGTCGCCTCATCGTCTGCACGACTCGTACCATCCCCGATGCACATCAAGCGCCTCGCTCCGGCCCTCCTCGCTGGCCTCGTCCTCCTCTCCGGCTCCCTCTCCGCCCCCGCCCGCGCCGACGAAGGCATGTGGCCCCTCAACGCCCTGCCCGCCGCGACCCTCAAGGACAAGTACGGCTTTGAACCCACGCAGGAGTTGATGCTGCATCTCCAGCGCTCCGCCGTGAACTTTGGCGGGGCTTCCGGCTCGTTCGTCTCCAGCGACGGCCTCGTGATGACCAACCACCACGTCGGCTCGGGCGCACTCGCCGACCTCTCCACGCCCGAGATGGACCTCTTCAAGACCGGCTTCCTCGCACGCAGGCGCGAAGAGGAACTCAAGGCCCCCGGCATGCAACTCCGCGTGCTGATGAGCATCCGCGACGTCACCGATCGCGTCAACGCCGGCATCACGCCAGCCACCGATACCGCCGCCGCGGGCCGCATGCGCCGCGAGGCCATCGCCACCATCGAAAAGGAAGAATCCGAAAAGACCGACCTCACCGCCCGCGTCGTCACGCTCTACAACGGCGGCCAGTATCACCTGTATCTCTCCAAGACCTTCACCGACGTCCGCCTGGTCTTCGCCCCCGAAGAAGACATCGCCAGCTTCGGCGGCGACACCGACAACTTCGAGTTCCCGCGCTACTCGCTGGACGCGATGTTCTTCCGCATCTACGAAAATGGCAAGCCCTACAAGCCCAGCAACTTCCTCAAGGTCGCCACGGATGCGAAGGAAGGCGACCTCGCCCTGGTCATCGGCCACCCAGGCCGCACCCAGCGCCTGCTCACGCTCGCCGACATCGAGTTCCAGCGCGACGTCGCAATCCCGTTCCAACTCCAGCGCCTCTGGCGCAGCGAAACCAAACTCATGGTCTTCGCTGGGCGCGGCAAGGAGCAAGCCCGCTTTGTCGGTGACGATCGCGACGGCGTCGCCAACGGCCGCAAGGCCATCACGGGCCAGTACGCCGGCCTGCTCGATCCCGAAGTGATGAATGCCAAGCGCGCCCAAGAGGAAAGCCTCCGCGCCGCCGTTGCTGCGAATCCCGACTGGTCCAGCAAGTGGGGCGACGCCTGGAAGAACATCGAAGCCGCCAAGCAGGCCCATCGCGAGCTCTTCCGCCCCCTCGCGGTCCTCCAACCCCGCGCCGGCACGCTCGTCCGTCGCGCCATGACCGTCGTTCGCCACGCCGCCGAACTCGCCAAGCCCAACGACCAGCGCCTGCGCGAGTACACCGACGCCGCCCTGCCCGCCCTCTACACCTCGCTCTACGCCCAAACGCCCCTCAACCTCGAATACGAGCAGTACCAGATCGAGCAGTACCTCCTCTGGATCACCGAAACCCTCGGCAGCGAACACGAAATCACCAAGTCGATCCTCGCGGGCGAATCCCCCGCGAATCTCGCCGCCAAGGCCGTGCAGAGCAGCAGCCTCCGCGACCCCGCGGGCGTCCGCGAAGCCATCGAAGCCGGCGGCGCGTGGATCACCAAGAACGCCGACCCGCTCCTCGCCCTCGCTCAGCGCATCGACGCCGCCTGGCGCCCGCTCAACAAGCGCTTCGAGGACCAGGTCGAAAGCGTCGAGCGCGCCAATTACGCCAAGATCGCCGCCGCCCGCTTCGCCGTGCTCGGAAGTTCCGCCTACCCCGACGCCACCGGCAGCCTCCGCCTCTCCTTCGGCGCGATCGTCGGCTGGAACGATCCCGAGAAGGGCATGGTCGCCCCCTTCACCAACTTCCAAGGCCTCTTCGACCGCGCCTCGCAGCGCACGGGCGAGCCGGGCTTCACCATGCCCCCCTCCTGGGCCAGCGCTCCCACTTCCCTCAACCCCGAAACTCACTTCAACTTCGTCTGCACCGCCGACATCATCGGCGGCAACTCCGGCAGCCCCGCCATCAACACCAAGGGCGAGGTCATCGGCCTGATCTTCGACGGCAACATCCACAGCCTGCCCGGCGCGTTCCACTACGACGACCGCATGAACCGCGCCGTCGCCGTGGACATCCGGGGCCTGCTCGAAGCCATGGAGAAGGTGTACGGCGCCAAGGAACTCGTTGCCGAAATCGGGAAGTAGACGCCTCACCTCGGCGGGTACTCTTCCCCGATGCGTTCCCTGATCAAACACCACGCCGGCCCCGAACTCCAGCTCACCGATCGCCCCAAGCCCAAGCCCGGGCCACGCGAGGTCTTGATCCGCGTCAAGAAGGTCGGCATCTGCGGCACCGACCGCCACATCTGGGAATGGGACGCGTGGGCCGCAGGCCGCATCCCCGTGGGCATCATCACGGGGCACGAGTTCGTCGGCATCATCGAAGAAGTCGGCAGCGCGGTCACCAACTACAAGCCGGGCCTGCGCGTCTCCGCCGAGGGGCACATCACGGCGTGGAAAGACTTCAACAGCCGCACCGGCAACGCCCACATCGCCAGCGACACCAAGATCATCGGGATCGATCGCGACGGCTGTTTCGCCGAGTACGTCTGCGTCCCCGAAGAAAATGTCTGGCCCGTCCACGCAAGCATCCCCGACAAGGTTGCCGCAGTGCTCGATCCCCTGGGCAACGCCGTGCACACCGTGATGGCCGCGAACGTCTCCGCCAAGAGCGTGCTGGTCACGGGCACGGGCATCATCGGCCTGATGAGCATCACCGTGGCGAAGGCCGCCGGTGCAAGCCGCATCTTCGCCACCGACATCGACCCGCGCCGACGCGCTCTCGCCAAGAAACTCGGCGCCGTCGAAGCCTTCGACCCGCGCGACAACGCCTGGATCAATCAGGTCCGCAAGGACTGCCGGGGCGAAGGCGTCGACGTCCTCCTCGAAATGAGCGGCGCCGAACCCGCCCTCGCCCAAGGCTTCGAAGCCCTCCGCAACGGCGGCACCGCCGCCCTCCTGGGCCTGTTCAAGGGCCCCATCAAGTTCGACATCAACAAGCTGGTGATCTTCAAGGGCTGCACCGTGCTGGGCATCAACGGCCGCAAGATGTTCGAGACCTGGTACCAGATGGAAGAACTGCTCCTGAGCGGCCGCCTCGAACTCGAAGACATCATCACCCACGAAGTCCCCCTCGAAGACTTCAAGAAAGGCCACGGCCTGATGATCAGCGGGGAGGGGATCAAGGTGGTGATGAGCGTGGGGTGAACTTGCGGTTCTCCAGCTGAAAAAACCCAACTGTTCACAAAAGAGACTTTTTGCAAAAGTCTCTTTTTGTTCCACGACCCTCCTACGATTCCCAAACAGGAGCCGTCCATGGAACTTGTTCGCCCACCTTGCACGCACGCGAATGTCAAGCAGCTGCTGTTTGGCGGTTCGGTGCAACGACCCGATGGCAAATCCGAGAAACTGGTCTTTGAACCGACCATGCTGGACGGGCGTCCCCAACTCCTGCGCGAGTACCGCCCATGGCGGAAGTTCCGTCATATCGCCAGAGATGCAGGCGCGGATCCTGAGAAGGCTTGGGTTGTCGCCAAAGTCGTCTACATGTCGTCCATGCAGCAGGTTCTGCCGCTGTTCCAAACATCAGGAGAGCCATTCTGGCTTGGCAACATCCCGCAGCTGCATGAAGGCTTGCATCGCATCGACCGCGCACTGGGTGGAGGTGAACCCGTCGCGCTCGATCCTGAAGGCGGCATCCTCGGAGACGCCGATCAACAACGAAGATTCAGAATTCGAACTCTGATGGACGAAGCCGCGGAGTCGTCGCTGATAGAAGGAGCCTCGGGCACCCGAAAACAGGCAACCGACCTGCTCCGTTCGGGACGCCAGCCCGTTGCCCGGGGCGAGCGGATGATCGTGAATAACTACATCACGATGCAACGCATCAAGGAACTGCTCGACCAGCCGCTCTCGGTCGACATGTTGTGCGAGCTTCAGCAGATGCTGACCGAAGGCACCCTAGATAACCCTGGCGAAGCGGGCAGGCTTCGCATGCCCGAAGAGCGAGTGCGCGTCGTCGACGAGCGCGATAATTCTGACTTGTACATTCCTCCTCCCGCAGAGTCTCTTCCAGCGAGATTGAGGAGTCTCTGCGACTTCGCCAATCGCGACCACTCGCGCAAAGACTTCATTCACCCGATCGTCAAGGCCGCGATCCTCCACTTCATGATCGGATATGAGCATCCTTTCTGCGACGGAAACGGTCGCACCGCCCGCGCCGTCTTCTACTGGTTCGCACTCAAAGAACGTTACCCGATCTTCGAGTTCCTGAGCATTTCTGACCGTATCCGCGCGGGCGTTGCACGCTATCCCCAGGCCTACCTCGACACAGAACTCGAGGGCGGCGACCTCACGCACTTCGTCCTGTACAAGCTCGACATCATCGAACAAGCGCTCGACCAGTTTGCGATCCATCTTGCGAACGAAGAGGCAAAACTCAAGCGCAGCCAGGCGCTTGGCGGTGTCGCCGCGCCACTGAATCTGCGCCAACGAATCCTGCTCGATCATGCGCTGCGCAATCCGCTCGCGCAGTACACGGTCCGCTCCCACGCCAACTCCAACGGCATCAACGTGAAGTCCGCCCGCGCCGACCTTCAGCGCCTTGTCGAGCTCAAACTGCTCGCCACAACGAAGAACGCCCAAGAAGTTGTCTACTTGCCCGCGCCTGATCTCGCCAAGAAACTCTCGAAGCGATCTGTGAAACGAAAGTCGTCGTAGTACCGTCTCATGGTTTTTGGAGGTTCTTACATCGCCATGACCCAAACACCAACCTCCCTCCACACCATCTCCATCCGCGGCATGCACTGCCAAGCCTGCGTCAGCCGCATCGACGCCGCCTTGCGCAAAGTCTCGGGCGTCACCGACGCGCTCGTCACGCTCAGCCCCGCACGATCCAAGGTCTGGAGCGACGGACCGACCTCTGAAACCGCCCTCGTCCGCGCCGTGGAGTCCGCCGGGTCCTACACCGTCACCGACATCACCAGCGAAGCCCTCGCGCCAACTCCTCAACCGCACGACCCACTTCACGCGCCGCACCACGCAACTCATCAAACCCCACTCCACACCGATCCGCACGCCACACAGCTTCCCACACCCGAATACGCGCCAGCCGCCGAGCCCGACACCCGCCCCGCACTCGTGCGTCTCTACCCGCTCTTCCTCATCGTCGCCTTCATCACGCTCGTCGCGGGCCTCGCCACCGCCTTTCGCACCGGCTCCGCGAGCGAAGCAGTCGCAAGCCACGCCGCCTCCCTCCATTGGTCCTGGCACTCCTTCATGCTCGACTTCATGGCCGGATTCTTCCTGGTCTTCGCCTTCTTCAAGCTCCTCGACCTCCGCGGCTTCGCATCCTCCTACGCGATGTACGACCTGCTCGCCATGCGCGTCCGCCCCTGGGGCCTGGTCTACCCCTTCGTCGAACTCGCCCTGGGCGTCATGTTCCTGGTTCGCTTTCAGATCCCCGCCGCCAACATCGCAACGCTCGCCCTCATGCTCCTGGGCGCCGCCGGCGTGCTCAACGCCCTCCGCCAGAAGAAGCAACTCCGCTGCGCCTGCCTGGGCACCGCCCTGAACCTCCCCATGACCACCGTCACGCTCGTCGAAGACCTCGCCATGGCCGCCATGGCCGGCGCGATGCTCCTCTGGCCCGCGTCGGCGTAAATTCCCTGAAAATCAAGCCCAGATCCACGCCCACTACCCTTCCCCGTGATCCGCCTCGCCCTGCGCATGCTGACGCGCGACACCACCAAGTGGCTGGGCGTGCTGCTGGGCATCATCCTCAGCACCTTCCTCATCACCCACATGCTCTCGATGTTCACGGGCATGATGGAGCGCAGCTACGCCCTGGTCTCCGACATTCCCCAGGCCGACATCTGGGTCATGGACCCCGCCGTCGAATACTGCGACGAACCCATGCCCATGCCCGACACCGCCCTTGAGCGCGTGCGAGGCGTCGCGGGCGTCGCGTGGGCCGTGCCGCTGCACTCTGGCTCCCTCCGCGCCCGCCTGCCCACGGGCGACTTTCGCAGCGTCGCGATCATCGGCCTCGACGACGCAACCCTTGTGGGCGCCCCCGCCACCATCGTCGAAGGCGACGTCTTCTCGCTGCGCCAGGCCGACGCCGCGATCCTTGACACCGCTTCCGCGCGCTCGACCTTCCGCGTCCCGCTTGATTCCGCCCGCCACTGGTCGCACGAAGGCCACCAAGCCGATCCGGGAGTGCTGAGAGACGTGCGCGTGGGCGACGATGTCCTTGTCAACGACCATCGCCTCACCGTCATCGGCCTTGCAGACCTGGGCCCGCGCTTCCTGACCAAGCCCGTCCTGTACACCACCTACTCCCGCGCCATCCAGATCAGCCCCGCCCAGCGGCACATGCTCTCCTTCGTGCTCGCCAAGGCCGCCGATGGCGAAGACCCCACCACGCTCGCCCGCGCCATCGAGCGTCACACCGGCCTGCGCGCCCGCACCGCACACGAGTTCGCGGACGACACCTACTGGTACTACGTTCGCTACACCGGCGTGGTCAGCCGCATCGGCCTGATGGTCGGCATTGGCGTCGTCACGGGCGTCTGCGTCTCCGCGCTGCTCCTCTATCTCTTCACCAACGAAAACGCCCGCTACTACGCCACCTTCAAAGCCCTGGGCACCACCAACGCCACCATCGTCCGCATGGTGATGGCCCAGGCCGCCACCGCGGGCATCATCGGATACGCCATCGGCGTCGGCGCAAGCACCCTCGTCGGCGTCCTCTTCCGAGGCCGCGACATGCCCTATCAGCCCCAATGGTGGACCCTCGCCGCCAGCGCGAGCGCAATGATCCTGGTCTGCTGCATCGCCACCATCGCTAGTCTGCGAGGCGTGCTCAAGCTCGAACCAGGCAGCGTCTTCAAGACCTGAGCTGCGCCCTCAACTCGCTTCCCGTGCCACTGTGACCAAACCCGGTAGAATGCATCCAACAGCCACGGGCCCGTCGCCCGTCACGCACGGGGACCCTGTGACGACCTCACCCATCCAACCCGCGACCAACCACAGCGTCGGCCAGTCGCCAAGCCACCCCCATGGCGAGTCCCTCGTCCGCGGCCCCGCCATCGACGAATCCCGCGTCCAACTCGCCACAGGCGACGCCGTCCCCGCCAGTTTCAAAGACCTCTCCTGGCAAGACCGCCTCGCACACATCGAAGACACCATGCGCGAAGTCTCCAAGGAGACCCACCCGCAAGCCATGGTCAAGGCCTACGCCCGCCGCATGCGAGGCACCATCGAGCCAGGCCACACCATCTCCCTCTCGCGCCGCGACCTGCCCTTCCCGCAAGTCCGCATCACCCGCAGCACGCTCTGGAAGGAACAGCCCGACCCCTGGAAGGAACGCGATCGCCTCCCGCTGCTTTCGGGCGGCTTCTTCTCCGACGTCGCCTGGGCCGACAAGCCTCTGATCTTCCCCACCCTCAACATCCCCCAAGACGACCCCGCATACCCCTACCTCCAGCACGCCAAGAGTCTCGTCGTCATTCCACACTACGAACACGGCGTGGGCCTCAACGTCGTCGTCCACACCGCCTTCCGCGAGAACGCCTTCGACGTTGACAAGTTCCCCGAACTCGTCCTGCAAAGCAACCTCTTCGGCCGCGGCACTAAAAACCTCGTCCTCGCCAGAGACCTCCGCGAGGCCTACGAACAAATCGACGCCGAACTCAAGAGCGTGCAGGACATCCAACTCTCGCTGCTCCCGCGCGAAACCCCCAACATCCCCTCGCTCGAACTCGCCGCGTACTACCAGACCAGCAAACGCGCGGGCGGCGACTACTACGACTTCTTCCCCCTCCCCAACAACCAATGGGCCATCCTCGTCGCCGACGTCTCAGGCCACGGCACGCCCGCCGCGGTGCTCATGGCAATCCTGCACGCGATCGCACACCTGATGCCGGGCGATGTCAGCGCCCGCGCTGCCGGCCGCGTCTGGGAACCCCACGAAGCCATGGCCTTCGTCAACCGCGCCCTCTCCGAGCGCTACACCCGAGAGACCGGCGCATTCGTCACCATGCTCTACGGCATCTGGGACGAAAACACCAAGACCCTGCGTTACGCCAACGCCGGCCACCCCGCGCCCGTCGTGCGAGACCGCGACGCCCACCTCCACAGCAATGGGGTCCGCAACGACACCTTCGAAGACGTGGGCGTCCCCCTGGGCATCCTCGCCGACGCCGAGTATGGCACGCGCTCACTCACGCTCGAATCCGGCCAAGCCCTCATCCTCTACACCGACGGCATCACCGAAGCTTTCAACACCAGCCACGACATGTTCGGCGAAGCCCGCATGTTCGACGCCATCCGCCGAGGCTTCGCCTGCTGCGCCACCACGCATCCCGACGCCCGCGCGCTCCACACCCCGCAGCCCATCCCGATGTACGGCGAACTCGCCCCGCAAGACCTCCCAGGCTCGGCCCCAGGCATCCTCAACGCTATCGTCGACGACTTGGGCAAGTTCGCTGGCCTCGCCAGCCGCAGCGACGACCGGACGTTGGTGGTCGCGAGTGTCCGCTGAACTCCGATACGCTCGCTCATGCCCCAGCCGCTCACCCTCCCCATCCACTGGGGCGACATGGACGCCCTCGGCCATGTCAACAACGTCATGTTCTTCCGCTATCTCGAGTCCGCCCGCGTCGCGTTCATCCACTCGCTGGGCTTTGAGTCCGTTCGCGAAGTGGCCACCGAGCAAGGCCGCGTGGGCTTCATCCTCCAAAGCGCCCAGTGCCGCTTCCGCCGACCGCTCTTCTATCCAGACACCCTCACCATCACCACCCGCATCGCCAGCATCGACGCCGACCGCTTCACCCTCGAACACGAAATCATCAGCCAGAAAACCGGCGAAGTGAGCGCGATCGGCAGCGGCGTCATCGTGACCTACGACTACGCCGCCCAAACCAAAGTGCCAATGCCCGACCGCCTCCGCAAAGCCCTCGAAGCCCATCGGTGAATCGAAAACCGATTCACCACGGAGGGCCACAGAGAGCCACGGAGAAGACACAGAGAAGAAGAAAAGAGCGGCCGCGGATTTGAGCGGATGAATGCGGATTGCAAGACAGAATTTCTGTATTTATCCGCGCGAATCCGCGCAGATCCGCGGCCCCTCTTCCTCCTCCGTGATCTCCGTGCCCTCCGAGGCAAACCCCGAATCTCCCTACGCCCCTCCCACGCGCAGAAAAAAACCCCGACATTCGTCGGG